>NZ_CP049366.1:608808-913212 GCF_014058425.1 Companilactobacillus pabuli | reverse complement strand
TTGTAACTTTACCCATTACAACGAATTCATTAGTAACTAATTTTGTTCCCATGTATTGAGCCATTTGGAATGAATCATGACCATTCAAACCAAGTAACCATGCAAATGGATACATTACGATACCCAAAATATGTTCAAGTGTTAACCATGGATTAACTAGTTGTAAAATCTTATCAATCAAAGCTGCCAAAGCAACAAATGCGATAACGTTAGCAGTGATGATTAAGATCAAACGACCAGCACCAAGGATTGAATCGCCAAGGAATGAGAAGAATGGTTCTTTTTTACCATCTTCACCATGAAGCTTAGCAATTGTATCTTCTTCTGGTTCAACTGTAACAGGATTCAATAAACTTGTTACGATAATTGCATTAATAATATTGATAGGAATAGCTGTTAAAATAAATTGACCTGGCATCATTTGGATGTATGATCCGATGATTGAGGCTGTAACACAACTCATTGACATCATTGCCAAAGTAACGTTACGTTGTGCTTTGATTTGTTTTAATTGCAAACTTGATACGGCTAAAGCTTCCGTATTACCTAAAAACATCATTTCAACGGCAAAAAATGATTCAAACTTAGGTTGACCAGTAATGAATGACAATCCCTTACCAATCCACTTAATAATAAAAGGTAGAACTCCAATATATGTCAAAATGTCAAATAGTGGCACAATCAACAAAATTGGTAGTAGAGCGCTAGTTACAAAGTCCATACTCTTCACATGAACCCAACTAGGTAGAGCAAATTCGATACCAGTATATGCAACTTGAACTAACCAATTAAAGCCATCAGCAGCCCCCGAAACGATTGCGCGACCAGCACCGAAACTAGTTAGAAACCATGCCAAGAACAAGTTCAAAACGACCATGATGGCAATTGATTTCCATTGGATTCCCTTACGATTCTTCGAAAAGAGGAACCCGATGCCTAGAAAAACAAAAAGACCTAAAATATTAACTACTAGGTACATACTCATCTATACTTAACCCCTTTTTTTATTTGAAGTCAGAATTAGTTAAACTTTTCACTTCTTTTTTTATATTACATGGCAAAAAACTCTTTGTAAATGAATTTTTACAATTCGGCACAATTAAATCGTCTTCATTTTATAATTAATACGATTGGCTTTATAATAGTAATGTTATCCCTTACAATATTATGTTTTATAATTACCTATTTAATATCGAAAGCGAGGAATAGTTTTGAAATCAATTACATTCAATCATCAAAATACTTCAGCCATTGGTATTGGAACTTGGCACATCGGCGAAGGTAACCAAGCAAAAACTGAATCAGAAATGGCAGCCTTAAAATTTGGTCTTGATCACGGAATCAACGTCATTGATACAGCAGAAATGTACGGTGAAGGCAAATCGGAAACTCTAATTGGTAATGTCATCAAAAATTACTCACGCTCAGATTTTCAATTAATTTCAAAGTTTTATCCATTTCACGCTACACCTAAATTAATTGAGCAAAGTCTTAAAGCTAGTCTTAAACGATTGCAAACTGACTACTTGGATCTCTACTTATTACATTGGCGTGGTCAAACTCCATTGGCCGAAACAGTTGAAGGATTGGAAAATATGGTTCAAGCCGGCCTGATCAGAAACTGGGGTGTCTCCAACTTTGATATCGAAGATCTTAAAGAATTAGACTCTCTACCTGCTGGTAAAAATTGTCGTGTCAATGAAGATCTCTACAACATCGGCAGTCGAGGTATCGAATATTCAATCTTGCCTTGGCAAAAGGAACATCATATGTCATTTATCGCCTACTCACCTTTTGGTTCCGATGGCAGTGAATACTTAAAGATTGCTCCTGTTATTCAAGAAATGGCTAAACAAAAGCATATTACGGCTTACCAACTATTGTTAGCTTGGGTGATTCGTAATCATGACTTATTGAGCATTCCTAAATCTTCTTCTGTGGAACATATGAAACAAAATATTGAAGCCGTCGATGTTAGTTTTTCAGCGGATGAATTGGAATTACTTGATAAAACTTATCCAGCTCCTAAAAATGAGAGACCACTTGATACTATTTAAAAAATGACATAAAAAATCAGTCCATTGATTTGGGCTGATTTTTTTGATTGCTTAATATTTTATCAAAGCAAAAGTACTTATATTTAATATTCGACATTTAAATCGAGATTTTCTCCATTTGTAGCAATTACTCGTTTATACCAATTGAATGATTTCTTTTTACTACGCTTTAAAGTTCCATTTCCTTGATTATCACGATCTACGTAAATAAAACCATAACGTTTTTTCATTTCTCCAGAGCCAGCACTAATTAAATCGATGCAGCCCCAAGATGTATATCCTAACAACTCAATTCCGTCGTATTCAACAGCATCTTTCATGGCCTGAATATGACTTGCTAAATATTTAATACGATAATCATCGTAAACCTTTCCATTTTTATCCGGCTTATCTACGGCTCCTAGACCATTTTCTACAATAAATAATGGTTTGTGATATCTATCATACAAATCAATCATCGTTATTCTTAAACCCAATGGATCAATTTGCCAACCCCATTCGGATTGTTCCTTTAAATATGGATTTTTAACAGAATCAAAAATATTACCTGTAGTCATTTGTGCAACTTTTTTATTAGCCGTCGCAACTCTGGACATGTAGTATGAGAATGAAACAAAATCTACAGTATTATTAGCTAACAATTTCAAATCATCTTCATGCATATCTATATGCAAATTTTCTCTTTCAAACATATCCAATACATACTTAGGATATTTGCCACCCGCTTGAATATCGGAAAAGAAATAATCTTCCCTATCGCTAGTTATTGCAGCATAAACATCTTTTGGATCACAACTATATGGATAATACTTTCCGGCTGCTACCATACAACCTATTTGATTATTTCTGTCAATCTTGTGAGCCATTTTAGTTGCTTTAGCACTCGCCACTAGTTCATTATGAGCCGATTGATAAAGAACTTGCTTCTTTTCTCTTTCATCTAAATCACCGACATATAAGCCTGCTCCCATGAATGGTGCATGAAAAATCATGTTGATTTCATTAAATGTTAACCAGTATTTAACTAATCCCTTGTATCTTGTAAAAAGAACTCTACAAAAATTGAGATAATAATCAATCATCCGACGATCTCGCCATGAACCCATCTCTTTTACTAAATGCATTGGCGTATCAAAGTGAGAAATGGTTACCAATGGTTCAATTCCATATTTTTTACATTCTTTAAAAACATTTTCATAAAATTTTAATCCAGCTTCATTAGGCTTATCTTCGTCCCCATTAGGAAAAATTCGTGTCCAAGCGATAGACATTCTATAAACACTAAATCCCATTTCAGCAAACAATTTTATATCTTCCTTATAATGATGATACATGTCAATGGCATTAAGAGCAGGGTAAAAATGTTTATCATCTAAATCAAACATCTTCTGTTCACCCATGACAACTGGTCTTCTATCATCACCTAATGGCAGTAAATCAACGTTTGCTAAACCTCGATTATCCAGATTATAACCACCTTCTGATTGATTAGCGGCTGTAGCGCCACCCCATAAAAAAGTTTTTGGTAAAGACATTTTAATTTCCTCCTTGAATATCAAAAATTGGCATTGAAGACCCAATTTCCTGTGATTTATTATTTTCTACTATTTTTTTACCAGTCGAATCAAGATTCGTTACGACAATTGGAGTCGTTAAATCATAACCTTGCTTTTGGATAAATGGCATATCAAATTTCAATAACAATTGTCCAGCTTTAACATGTTCACCTTGTTTGGCAATCTTTTCAAAGCCCTTTCCTTCTAATTTGACAGTATCTAAGCCAATGTGAATTAATATTTCATCCCCAGAATCAGATAATAAACCAATCGCATGACCGGTTTTATACATAACCTGAACAGTCCCATCTACAGGGGAGTAAACCTTTCCTTCAGATGGCTCAATTGCAATTCCATCTCCCAATAATTTATCAGCAAAAGTAGCATCTTTTACTTGTTCCAATGGAATTACCTTTCCTTCAATTGGTGCTAAAACTGAATGATTATTTAATTTAATAGAATTACCGTTGTCTTCTGTTTCTTCTTTGTAAGCTAACCAAGTAAATATAAAGGCGGCAATGAATGATACAACAGCAACTATTAATGCATAAATAATATTTGCTGGATATTTCTTAGATACGAATGAAACCATAGCAATAACACCTGGTGAAACGGCGGCAAAAATCTTTAAATGTAACAAACCTACCAGAACACCACCAACACCTGAACCAAGCATGGCTGATCTTAAGGCCTTTTTATTTTTTAACAAAACACCGAATAATCCTGGTTCTGTGATTCCAGCCAATCCAGCTGAAACAGCTGAAGAATAAGCTAATGATTCTTTTTTGCTATCTTTAGATTTAATACCAACTACTAAAACAGCAGCAGTAATTGAGAAATTCATTGCTAACATCATAGGCAAAAATAGTGGGTCATATCCAACTTTGGCAAAACTTGATAAATAAATTGGATCAAAAGCGTGATGTAATCCAGCAATAACCAATAATGGTAGGAATGCTGCAACAATTCCCATTGTCAACCATGGTACATAATTTGTCATAGTAGTTGTGATAATACTTAACCCTTGACCAATAATGGCACCGATAGGTGCAAAAATCACTAGTACAATTGGGACAGTAATTAGTAACGATAACATTGGATTAAGGATGGTCTTACTCCAGTTAGGTGTAAATTTATCAACTAGCGGAATTATCAATGATAATATCCATGTCGCTAACAATGGAGGGATGATTGATGATGCATATGTTGTGCTGTATACGGGCACTTTCAGAAAAGTAACATTTCCTTTAGCAAGCATAGAAATTAAGTTTGGATGAATTAAAAATGCTGATACAACAATCGATAAAACCGGATCGGTTTTTAACTTCTTAGCAGCAGTATATGCAAGAACCAATGGTAAGAAATAAAAACCTGTATCACCTAAGATAGTCAATAAATTATAAGTAGAGTTATGGTGCACTCCAATTAGATCAAGGATAACCAAAAGAAGCTTTATCATACCACTACCAATAATTACCCCTAAGGCAGCTGTAATAGATGATGAAAGATAGTCAAGTATATTTTTGAATATAACTTTTGGTGTTAATTTTTCTTTAGGTTTTGATTCCGATTCCACTGAGTCTCCATCTTTTATGCTGTCCGGTAAAGCAGCAAAAACATTGGTCACGTCACTTCCAATTATGACTTGATATTGACCACTTTGACTCATTACTCCTTTGACGCCATCAATTTTTTCTATTTCTTTTCCCTTCGCTTTAGATTCATCTTTTAATCCAAAACGTAATCTAGTCATACAATGAGTTACATAATCAACATTCTTTGTTCCACCGACATCTTTCAATATTTTATCGGCTGATTTTTTATAATCCATTTTTTCCTCCTGAAAGAACAAAAACCTAAACCAAGCCCAGTAAACTAGACTTTGATTTAGGTTTTGCTCTTAACGATTACAATCCTATTATTTAATTTTCAGTAATTACTCGATTGATGTGAATTGTCAAGTATGATAACTCGGCATCAGTCAAATCGTAATTTAATTCCTTCTTAACGTATTTACTAATTTTTAATGAGCATTTGAATTCATTAGGGTAAGTCTCTTTGATCATATTGAATAGTTTGTCATCATTATCTGGTAGTGGCTGATTCGTCATAACTCTTTGTATAAAGAATTTAAGATGGGTCATAAGTCGTTCATAAGCCAAACTGGTGTCTGACAATTCAACATGAAACGTATATTGAATTATTCCTAATATTTCTTTTATAAGCTTAGTCATCCCGACTGTATGATCCATAGAACTGTCTAATTCTGCATTTACTAGATGTAAAGCTATTGTCACCGCTTCATCATCTGGTAAACGTGTGCCAGTTCTTTTTTCAATAATGTTCAGCCCTTCTTTACCAATCAAATATTCATGATTGTAAAAATGCTTAACTTCCCAAGATAATGCATTCCCAAAATCCATACCTTTCTTGAAACGTTGAATTGCAAAATGAATATGATCAGTTAAAGCAACATAAATGCTGTCGCTTAATCTTTTGCCTAATGACAATTTTGCATACGAAATGATTTCATCACTGGCTTGCAGTTCTTGCATTGGAACATCTTTCAAAAGTAATTTGAATCTATCAACGCTCGCAGAAGCATTCAAAGCAAAAACCTTGTCAATTTTTGCTTGAGGAATAATGTCTCCACCAGTTTTGTTGAATCCTAATCCTTTACCCATAACAATTACTTCATTGCCGTCCTGAGTTGACGTAACAATATTGTTATTGATTACTTTAACTATTCTCAAGAGATATTCCCCTTTCTCTATCCAAAAATAAAACCCAGTTATCCCCTCTACAAAGGTATAACTGGGTTTAGCTCATAAATTTACTTTTATGATAACAATCCCGATATTTAAATATTCTAGAATATTAAGATTGCCTACTTGAAGTCACAATCTATAAATTATATTAACATAAAAAATGAATATTGCAATAGCGCTTACATTGGTTTAGGCGATTTTAATTTGGCTTTTATTCTAGTAACGTCAATACAATGAGAATCCTTGCGGACAAAAAATGACAATCTTTTCAAAAAAGACACCCAAACGGATGTCTTTTTGCTTACTTCAAAACATACTTTTCAATTGCTTCTGCTACACCATCGTGATTATTATCAGACACCACGGCATCGCTTAAATCTTTTACTTTAGGAATAGCATTCCCAACGGCAACACTGAATTTTGCAGCTCTAAACATTGGCATATCATTATCATAATCTCCAATAGCCATGACTTCTTTAGGACTGACTTTCAAATATTTTGTCAATCTCTCTAAGGCATTACCTTTGTTGACATTTTTAGGAAAAATCTCTAATTCCTTTTCACTCGTTTGAACGACAAAATAATTACTATCGTATTGTTTGTGTACTAATTCCAATACCTCCGGTAACTTATGCTTTCTAGTCTTCAATAATACTTTGACGATACCTAATTTTGGATTCAACATGTGCTTTTCAATCCAATCTTGATACGACTGATATAGTGTTCCCGTATTGTCAATAAACTTATAATGAATCTTTTTATCTGTTAAGAAACGGGCAATTTCTTCACAATTTTCATTCTTCAAAATTCTTTGATAAAGGACTTTCTGATCATAATTCTGAATAACGCTGCCACCGTAACAAATCATATATTGATCTGACTCGTTGATTCCTAAAACTTTGGCACTGTCAATTATCCCATCATAAGCTCTACCTGAACAAAGTACTATATAAACTCCCTTTGATTTAGCCTCTTGAATTGCTTGGATATTTTTTTGAGAAACTTTTTGCTTGGAATTCAAGAGCGTACCATCCATATCGATTGCAATTAATTTATAACCCATACATAACACTCCTTAAATTACTCTTTCTATTAAAATTGTAATCCAAAATAACGATTTTGTTATATAGAGTTAATAGACAATTGGGATTGTTAGATATTTTTTTCGGCATTGATGACTTCAACGACATCACTTGCACATTCGCTACCTTTATTACCAGCTTTCCCCCCAGCTCGATTCAAGGCTTGTGACATATCATTTGTAGTTAAAATTCCATACATAACAGGAACTTCACCATTTAAAGAAACTTGGCTAACTCCCGCTGCTGATTGAGAGCAAACGTAATCAAAATGAGCTGTCTCTCCTCTGACAACAGCTCCTAAAGTGATAATTCCATCAACTTGGCCACTCTTGGATAATTTTTTTGCCATTCGAGGAATTTCAAAAGCTCCTGGAACTTTAACAACTGTGATGTCTTCTGTATCAACATTTAATTGTTCCAGCTTATCCAACGCACCAGACAGTAACTTATTGGTAACTACTTCGTTGAATTTAGCGACCACGATACCAATTTTTAGTCCTTGACCATTCAAATTTCCGTTAATTTGTTTCATCTTAATTTACCTCGTTTAATAAATGATTAAATTTTTGTTTTTTCGTTCTTAAGTAATCAATGTCATTAGCATTGGGTTCAGTTTCTAAAGGCACACGGTTTACCTTTAAGCCAAATTGCTCCAATTGTTTTAATTTGTCGGGATTATTTGTCAATAAATCGACTGATTCAATGCCCAATTCTTCCAAAACTGCTAAAACAACGCGATAGTCTCTTTGGTCAGCCTTAAAACCTAGTTTCAAGTTAGCTTCAACTGTATCTAAACCTTCATCTTGCAATTGATAAGCACGTAACTTGTTGATCAAACCAATTCCACGGCCTTCTTGATGCAAATAGATCACTGCACCACTGCCATTTTTCTCGATTCTTTGAAGTGACTGCTCCAATTGTTCACCACAATCACAACGCTTTGAACCTAAAATATCTCCAGTCAAACATTCAGAATGAACTCTCAATAACAAATCAGACTTGTTTTCAATTTGTCCTTTATAAATCACTAAAACGGGTTCATCTTTATAAGTAAATGACTTCAAACGGAAATGACCAAATTTCGTTGGTAGATCAACGTCGGAAACTGATTGTAAAATATTGAAATTCTTCAAATAACGATAATTGATGATGTCAGCAATTGTAATGAAAGTTAAATTATTTTCTTGAGCAATTTGCTTCAATTGTGGTCTTCTGGCCATGCGACCATTTTCTCTAACTACTTCGCAAATGTAGGCCACTGGTGTTGCTTGGGCAATTTTAGCCAAATCAATCGCTGCTTCAGTATGACCATCTCTTTCAATTACACCGTTATCTCTAGCAATCAAAGGAAAAATATGACCTGGGTGATAAAAGTCATTGGCATCAGTTGACTGAGCTAATTTTTGAATCGTTGTAGTTCGGTCAAAAGCTGAAATTCCAGTCGTAGTTTCCTTGCTATCAGTACTTACGGTAAAGGCTGTCCCGAATGCATCGTGTGATTTGGTCATTGGATGCAAATCTAATTTTTCGGCTACTGATTTTGCCATTGGAACGCACAATAAACCGCGAGCATGGGTAATCATGAAATTAACATTTTCTGGAGTGACAAAGTCAGCTAATCCCAGCATGTCTCCTTCGGCCTCTCTTTTTTCAGAATCA
The DNA here is from genome assembly GCF_014058425.1 of Companilactobacillus pabuli. Taxonomy (NCBI): domain Bacteria; kingdom Bacillati; phylum Bacillota; class Bacilli; order Lactobacillales; family Lactobacillaceae; genus Companilactobacillus; species Companilactobacillus pabuli. The sequence continues at coordinate 904,090 of NZ_CP049366.1, read as the reverse complement.
GCGACAATTATTAGTTTTCCTTGTTTCAAATCTGCTATTGCTCGTTCAACTTTGGCAATAATTTCATTATTTTTCATCTTGATAACCTCGCTTCAAATCTTTATAAATGTATTTTCCTAAAATGTCAGTTTCCAAATTAACTGTCTGATTAACTTCTAAAGAACCTAGAATTGTTTCATCTTGCGTATAAGGAATAATGCCCACTTGGAAAGTATCCTCAGTTACTGCAATCAAGGTCAAACTCACCCCATCGATTGCAATCGATCCTTTTTCAACTAAGTAAGGATTGTACTTTTTAGGAATTGAAAACGTTAGTAATACTGAATTTTCAGTCACTTCCCGGGATAATAATTTACCCGTTGTATCAATATGTCCCAAGACGAAATGACCGCCAATTTCAGAATTAGGTTTCAAAGCTGGTTCTAGGTTTACTTTTGTTCCAACTGAAATTTCCGCTAAATTAGTTCTTTTAATGGTTTCTGGCATAACATCTACTTGAAATTGATTTTTTTGGAAATCAACAACAGTCAGACAAATTCCATTGATAGAAACACTATCGCCCAGATTCAAATCATTCAAACCATGGTTGATAGTTAAACGATAGTTATCATTTTCCCGATTTACACCGGCAATCGTTCCAATATTTTTTATAATCCCTGTAAACATCAGTCTTTCCTCCACGTCGTTATTTTCAAATTATCAGCTAATTTTTCTACAGTTGGTTCAACAAAATCTATCGAATCGAAATCTGCACCCCAAACTGCTGGTAAACCTGAACCATAAATTTTATTTGCTAAATAAACTACTAATTTTTCTACCAAACCAGCGGATAAAAACTTTGCTTGCAAGAAACTTCCACCTTCTACTAAAACGGCCTGAATTTTTTGAGTGGTCAGGTAATTTAAAATATTATCCGGTGTCCACTCACCAACAATTACTTTGACATTTTCAGGTAAGGTTCGAAGATTCTTAGTTTCACTGAAAAACCAAATCGGTTCATCAGTTTGAAAAATCTTTAAATCCAATGATATTTGATTAATATCTCTAACAACTACCGCTCTGATTGGTGGAAAAGACATTTTTTTGTCTCTAACTGTCAAAGCCGGATTATCGACTTTTAAAGTATTCTCCCCAATCAAGATAACTTGTTGTTGACTGCGTAATTGCTGAGAATCTTCAAAAGCAGCCTGATTAGATATAATCGATCGTTGATTTTTATTTTTATTGATCTTACCGTCCAAAGTCATTGCATATTTAACGGTAACTAGTGGTTGATTATTCTTATAAAAATAATTGTATGAACGGTTTAATTCAGAACTAATCAACTGTTCCTCAACTACTACTCCGTTATCTCGTAAATATTTAACACCCTTGCCACTTACTAGCGGATTAGGATCAATTTGTCCTATAACAACTTTTTTTACACCCAACTGAACTATTTTTTGAACACAAGGTGGCGTCTTACCAAAATGCGAACAAGGCTCTAAAGTAACGTACAACGTCGCATTTTTGGCATCGTCAATATCTTTTAAAGACTTAAAAGCGTTGATTTCGGCATGCTCATGTCCAAATGTTGCATGATGTCCTTGGCCTAAAACTTGATTGTCTTTTACTATCACCGCACCAACTTGTGGATTAGTCCAAGTATCTTTTCCTTTCTTTGCTTCCTCAAAAGCTAATTTCATAAATCTATCCAAATCCTATTCACCCCACAAAAAAAGACCCCACATAAAAATATGCGGGGCCCAAGATAAGCTAAATAAGATTTCACACGAGAGCGACTCAAATAAGCCGACTAATAGCATGAAATAATTATCTCATTGTTCTTCTACCATCCAGACTATACTGTCGGTCCCGGATTCTCACCAGGTCCACCACTTGCGTGGGTCACGGACTTCAATTTCGTTGAATTGTCACCGTCGGTCGGGAATTACACCCTGCCCCGAAGAAATCTATTCAGTTTTCAGTTAAAAATACTACAACACAAAAATATTTTTGACAAGTTCAATTTTTTTATTATGTGCGAGCAATAAAATCCTTAAAAAGTTGTAATTGTTGAGAATCATGTTGCCAGAGATTTTCTGGATGCCATTGAACAGCTTGAACAGTCGCATCATCATTTTCAATTCCTTCAATCACACCGTCAGTCGCTTTAGAGACAACTCTCAATCCTTCAGGAACATTTTTAATTGCTTGATGATGTCTGGAATTAACAAAAACGTTATCTCCAATTGACTTAAATAATTTAGAATCATGGTTGACTGAAACAAAATGAGTCGGTTGATCTCCAGGTGACTGCTGATGGTGCTTTAGTAATTTTCCAGGATATTGACTAGGTAAATCTTGGTAGACAGAACCACCTAAAGCCACATCGATAACTTGAGCTCCTCGACAAATTCCTAAAATGGGGATCTTTTTAGCAACCGCCGTTCTAGCTAAAGCAATTTCAAACAAGTCTCTAGTTCGATTAGTCACACCAAGATTAGGTATCGGCTCTTCACCCATAAAAATCGGGTCAATATCGGGACCACCAGGAAAAATTACTCCGTCCAATCTAGCAATCAAGCCGTTGACTTCTTCTTTAGGAATTGAGGGTAAACTAACCGGAATACCACCAGCAGCGATAACTCCATTAACGAGTGGACGTGGGACAAAATCCATTAACTTTTGATTGATCACGTCTGTAGCACCTAAAAAAATATCTGCAGTAATTCCAATTAATTTACTCATGCGCAATCGCTCCTTTTCCAATTTCACTTTAGATTAGCACTCTATTTTAATCTGTCAAACTATTTATTAATAATATTAAATATTTTCTAATTATAATTCAAGCATCAATTATTTAAATTACAATGATTCTTCATTTTTTCGTTAATTTTCAAAGGTTTAGCCGGATTCTAATTTTTATTTAATAAAAGAAAAAAAGGATCTATTTCCGATAAAATGATACAAATATTGTATCGTTTACGAGAAATAAATCCTTAGTTTATTAGAATTTTACTTATTTTTGATTTAAACCATCTTCCTGAGTGATTCGCTGAATGTGAATAATAAAATACAATAACTCTTTACTACTCAATTCCACTCCCATCGCCTGTTTGATCTCGAATGAAATTTGTTTGGCAATACTCGTTGAGCCCGGGTAGTCTCTTTCCATCTCTAATTCAATTTTTTTATCAAAATTAGTGTCTTGAGATTTATTATTCAATCTCTGGGATAAATACTGTAGATGAACCATGAAACGATCATAATAATTACTATTGCTTTTAGTTCGGAAAATATTATTCTTGATCATTACCCGTTTAATAATTTTATCGAAATCAACTTTAATTTTATCGTTATGCTTAGGAATTTTTTTATCGGTTTTAGCATTGATAAAATGTAACGCTATATTTTTAATTTCTGAGTCTGGTAATTGAATATTCAAATTGTGATTAATAATATTCAATCCCTTACTAGCTATCAAATATTCATCCAAATAATTATCACTCATATCAGGAATGTGGCTTTCCTTATATTGCCCATTATTGTAACGCTGGTACGCTCCAAAAATATGGTCACTGAGCGTTATATAAATGTAATCCATAACCGAATAATTAAATTTTTTCTTAGCATAATCGACTATTTCATAAGTTGTGGTTACTACATCGATAGGAATATCTTTTAATAAAAAATACAAATCCTTTTGTGATTCTTCAGAATCTAAATAAAAAATCCTCTCTATTTTAGAACTATCTAGAAAGGATTTTTTGGATTTATTGAAGGCTATCCCTTTACCTTTAACTATCGCGTGTTGGTCATCCCCCAAATTAACGACAGCTGTATTGTTATTAAAAACTTGTTCAATCAGTAATCGCATAATCCCCTCCTCATAACTTTAATTATAAAGTACTTCTAGGCGTTTGCGGTTAAATCAAGCAAAATAATGAAAGCGTATGCTAAAAAAGATTATATTTTACAAAGCAAATTTCTCAATTGCTAAACCTACTCCACTATGATTATTATCAGCAGTCACAAAATCAGCAGCTGTCTTTACTTGTGGCATCGCATTTTCCATGGCAATTCCTTTACCAACAATTTTTAACATTGGAATATCATTATCACGATCTCCCATTGCCATTACTTCAGATAAATCAAAATTCAAATCCTTAGCTAAAATCTTGACAGCATTGCCTTTGTTAACATCTTTAGGAAAAATCTCTAAGAAGCCAACTCCAGTTCTTACTACGAAATAATCTTTAGCAAATTTCTCGTTGACCATTGGTGTGATATCGTCTAATTTCTTCTCATCACCATTAATGATTGCTTTAGTAATTTCAAAGTTATCTGGTAAATCGTCTGGTTCTCGAACAAACAAACCATTATCATTTTCATAGGCTTGCATAATAGTGTATTTATCAAACCAGTCACTTTGACTAGTGTAAGTATTACCTTGATTATCAACGACGTTATAATGCAGATTATTTTCTTTAATAAAGTGCACAAATTGGCGATAAAAATCGTTACTCATCATTCGTTGATAAATGATTTTGCCTTCTAAATTTTCAATGATTGCCCCACCATTAGTGATCATGTATTGATCTACACCTTTGATACCTAATTCTTCAGCATAATCTACCACCGCATTGTGAGTTCTTCCTGAGCATAAAACCACTTTGATTCCTTTAGAAAGAGCTTTTTGAATCATTTCTTTGTTCTTATCTGATATCGTCTTTTGAGATGTTAAGAGCGTATCATCCATGTCTAATGCAATTAATTTGTAAGTCATCACAATCCTCCTATTTATTTACTTCTATTGTAATAGAAAAAAGAACCTTGGGACTTTTTTATTGTCTCAAGGTTCTCTTATTTCAACGCTTAATTTTTACCTAGGAAAAGCCATCTAACAGTTACTGAAATATTTTCAATTGAGGGAAGTCAAAATTTATTTCATTGTATCTGAAAGTTCTTTAAACCATAGTGCACTCTTTTTAACGTAACGTTTTTGGTTATCAAAGTTTACATAGAATAGACCATAACGTTTGTTATAACCATTTGCCCATGAGAATTGATCTTGTAATGACCAGATGAAGTAACCATTAACATCAACACCTTCACTACAAGCTTTCAACAAAGCTTGTAGATGTTGGTCAACGTAATCGATTCGTTTATCATCATCATAAATAAAGTCATCTGGAGCATCATCAGCAATGTGCTCTTTCATACCGATACCATTCTCAGTGATATAAATAGTCTTACAATTCTTATATTCACGATGGATTCTTGTTAAAACATCATATAACCCTTCTGGATAAATATTCCAGTCCCAATCAGTAGTTGGGATATCAGGATTCTTAACCGTTTCACAAACACCGTGGAATCTAAATGAACTAGTACCCTTATCACCTGTACCATTGAAAGTATTGCCACTTTCGCCATCATAAGCCTTGACATATTGATTTTGATAATAATTCAATCCAAAGAAGTCATTTTGAGTACTTGCCTTCTTCAAGATTTCCATATCACCATCTTGGATATCCAAATGTGCATCATTCTTTTCCAAGATTTCATTGATCAAGCTCATTGTCTCATCACTGTACTCACCAAGAAATGTTCCATCTAGTAAGAAACGGTTAATGAAAGCATCTTGTAGCGCTGCAGCGTGACGATTTTCTGGTGTATCGACGATTGGATAAACTGGTTGAATAACGTGGATTAAACCGATTCTACCTTTGCATCCCATCTCTTTGAACAAGTTAACTACACGGGCATGTGCTAGTAATTCATTGTGTTCAGCTTGGATAGCGCTTGATACATCAAAATGATGATTAGGTGGGAAATTTCCACCAATATATTGTGATTGTGCTAATGAAATCAACTCATTGATCGTAAACCAGTTAGTAACCTCTGGAAATTCTTTGAAACAGAATTTAGCATAATCAACAAAATAGTCAATTTGCTTTCTGTTCAACCAATCACCTTGATCAAACAATGTCTTTGGTGTATCAAAGTGATGCAAAGTTACATAAGGTTCGATACCATCATCTAGGCATTGCTTGAATAATCTGTGATAGTAATCAACACCCTTTTGATTAGGTTCGCCATAGCCATCTGGAAAAATTCTACTCCAAGCAATTGAAACACGAATGGCATTGAGTCCATACTTCTTAGAAAGAGCCAAGTCTTCTGGATAACGGCTGTAAAAATCACTTGCAGGATCAGGGCTGAAACGGCCTTGTTTCTTCAAATAGTCATCCCACATGGTCTTCCCTTTGCCGTCTACTTTAGTATTCCCTTCTACTTGATAAGCTGCAGTAGCTCCTCCTAGAACGAAACCTTTTGGTAATGATTTTACTCGGTTAATCAGTGTCATTTTTTATCTCCTTCTGCTTGATTAGCGTCATTGCCTTTTAGTTTGTCAATAATGAAACTCAAGGCTTTATCAGCGTGTCTAGTTAAATCGATATATTGCTTACCAGATGTAGTAATCATCTTAACGTTACTTGCATCGGCTTCTTTCTTTAGTGAATCTTTCATAGCATCCATTTGTGGAGCAAGAACTGTGACATCCATATCTGGTAATAAATCACCGTGAGCACCATAAGCGGCAGCTGCGGCTTCGATTGGTAAGTCTTTTTCTTTAGCCATCTTATTTAAGGCATTGGCTAAAATACCTGATGTACCACCACCGGCACAAATAACTAAAATATTTAAATTCTTTTTATCCTTTGTAAGTCCTAGAGGAATATCACCTGCATCTGTAGCAACAACAGCATCAGTAGTTTCTACACCACTTTCACCATTTGCTTCTGCTTCAGCAGCCTTTTTAGCTTCTTCTTGAACCTTTTGCGTATCATATGCTTTGAAGAATGGGTAGTAAACGATAACATCCATTACAATCAATGCAACAGCCAAAATAACAGCTTGAATTGAGAATCTAACACCCATGATCAATCCGATAGGACCAGGAGTTGTCCATGGTAAGTTGAATACGAATCCGTTCATACCAAAGTAATCAACGAATATCTTGAATAACCAAACGTTCAAAATTGGAGCACCAATAAATGGAATGAAGAAAATAGGATTCAAAATCAATGGAGCACCGAACAAAATAGGTTCGTTAACACCGAATGAAACAGGAATTGCGGCTGCACGTCCGATAGCTTTCAATTCTTTTGATTTTGCCCAAAGAGCAAACATGTAAGTGATAACTAATGTAGCACCAGTACCACCTAATGTAGCAACAAAGTATTGAGTACCTTGTGCAAGAATATGTGTAGCATGTCCACCGGCTTGAACGATCTTCATGTTTGTTTCAACGTTTGTTAAGTAAATAGCTGTAACAGCAGGTTCAACAATTGAAGGTCCTTGAATACCAATGAACCAGAAGAAGGCCATAGCACCATAAACAATAGCTAAACCAACATAACCATCAGCAGCTGTAAACAATGGAGCTAATACTTGAATAATCCAAGCAGCTAAGTTAGTACCAGTTGCCATTCTGAAGAAGATATCAAACAAACCAAAGAATGATGTAGCTAATGCGAATGGGATGATATTAGCGAAAGCTGAAGAAATATTCTGTGGTACAGCATCTGGCATCTTCAAAGTTAAGTGATTCTTAAAACTGAAGTAGTAGATGTTTGGAACGATAAAACCAACAAGGAATGCAGCTAGCAAACCTTTAGTACCCATATATCCTTCTGTGAAGAATAGAGCACCGGCTTTATTAGTAAATGGATCAACAGCAACAAGTAAGAATGAAATTTGTGCTGAGAACATTACGGCCGCCGTAGGAATTTGATTAATCTTTGGCAAACGTAAGTTCAAATTCTTAGTTAATGCTCTAGCAACGTTGGCAGCAGCCATAAGTGATAGAACACCCATTGAGAAGTTGTAAATCTTCATTAATCCGTCACTAACATTTGTAGGCCAATAAAAGCCCCAAATATTAGGTACATCAGCAACTAAAATGAACAAGGACGAGAAGATGATGATTGGCATTAGTGAAATGAAACCATCACGAACGGCTTGTAGATAAATGTTGGCTGAGAGTTTCTTGAAAAACGGTTGTGCTTTTTCAATCTGTTTAACGATCGTATTCATAAGTACTTACCCCCCAGAGTTAGTTTTTTTTGAATACTTAAAATTTCTAAATAATTAGTTCTTCATATCTAGTTTTTCTTCAATCTTATTGATACGTTCATATTCATCAATGAAGAACTTGCATTGGTCCATCAACATCATTGTTGTCATCAATGTATCTTGACCGTGGACCATAATAAATGTGACATCCATGTCCATGCCACCAGCTTCATCAGCAAGCAATTTAGTTTGCTCATTGTGAGCATCGACGATAGACTTGTTAGCTTCTTCAACTAACTTCTTTGCTTCTTCAATTTTGCCTTCTCTTGCATTATCTAATGCTTTCAAAAGTGCTGTTTTAGCATCTCCAGCATAAGCAACGATTGCAAAACCTGTCATTGAAATATCTTCTTTAGTAACTGCCATAATAATTTACCTCTAACTTTTTGTTTTTTCGTGCGTTAAACGTTGAATGTGAATGATGAAATATAAAAGCTCACTGCTACTTAATTTTCTATTTAGCTTGTTTTGAATAGTGACATAAATATCTTTAGCTATTTGATAAGAGACAGGATACGAATCCTGCATTTCTCTTTCCAATTTCTCACTAAAGTCCTCATTTTCATCAGTTTGGTCATCTAACCGACCAGTTAAATATTGAAGATGTATCATGAAACGATCATAATAATTTCCATTTCCCTCTTCTCGAAAAATATTATTATCAATTAAAATGCCCTTAACAATTTGATTAATATCGATTGTTTCATCTTTCTTCAAATAATTTTTCTGACTTTCTTCGCCGCGAGCATTGATAAAATGTAAAGCAATACTTTTTATTTCGGATTCTGGAAAGTTGACACCTAGATTTTTATTAATTACATCTAAGCCATGACTGGCGATTAAATATTCTGTCGTATATTGATTGCTCATATCAGGAACTAAACTTTCTGAATACGTATGTGAAAGATATCTTTTATATGAGCCAAAAATATGATCACTTAACGTGATATAAACATAATCCAAAACATTATAATCAAATTTTCTTTTAGCATAATCAATAATTTCATAAGTAGTGGTAACCACATCGATTGGTATATCTTTCATTAGGAAAAATAAGTTTTCTTGGGATCCTTTAGTATTTAAATAAAATATTTTTTCGATTTTATTTGATTCTAAATTTGATCCTTTTGTCATGTGAAAACCGATACCCTTACCCTTAACAATTGCCTGCTTATGATCTCCTAGGTTAACCAAAGCACTATTATTATTAAAGACTTGAGCAATTTCTACCATCAACCAGCCCCCTTTCCAGACGCAAAAAGACGAGATTACTGACATCCCCCCTAGATATAGCTGTTCATTAAAAACAGTTATCTCCAAGTGAAATGTCTAGTAATCTCGCCTAATCTAATAGTAACAATTTACTAGTTATTCATCTTTCAACAGAACTTAGTATATATCACATCCAATTATTTGTAAACGGTTTCAATAAACTTTTTTTTAAATAATCAAAAAATAGAGCCAAGAATAATTAAATTCTTAACTCCATTCTTTGAATTTATTCAGGTATTTCGTGAGTCTCACTGAGCTTCTTGAACCACAAAGCACTCTTCTTGACGTATCTCTTTTGTGTTGGGAAATCTACGAAGAATAGTCCATAACGCTTGCTATAACCATTTGTCCATGAGAATTGATCTTGCAATGACCAAATAAAGTAACCTTTGACATTTGCTCCATCATTAATTGCTTTCGCAATGGCAGAAATATACTTCTTAAGATAGTCAATTCTCTTTGGATCATCGATGATCGTATCGGAAGTTGCACCTTCTGGTAAACTCTCTTTCAAACCGATACCATTTTCTGTTACATAGATAGCTGGAACCAATGGATATTCATTATGAATACGCATTAAAATATCATACATCCCTTTAGGATAAATCGACCAATCCCAATCAGTCGTTTCAATCCCATCAGGTTTCTTTTCTTCTCCGATACCATGTAATCTAGAGACTGATGTGCCTTTAGCACCCGTACCGTTGTGAACCATCTCTGATTCACCTTTGTATGCACGCATCCATTTACTAAAGTAATTGTTTACTCCGACAAAGTCGATTTGATGTGCGGCTTTATCTAACTGTGCCATTTCTTCATCAGTTGACTTGAACATAGGTTGATTATTGGCATCCAATATTTCCTTAACCAAACTAAGTGTTTCAGGATTATATTTACCGGCTAAAGTACCATCCAAATATAGTCTATCTTCAAATGCATCCATCAAATCCGCAGCATGCTTGTCTTCTGGACTATCACTGTATGGGTAAACCGTCTGTAAAGCATGAACGATACCAATTTGGCCACCGAGATTCATTTCTTTATAAGCGTTGATAATTCTAGCAGAAGCTACCATTTGGTTGTGTTCAGCTTGAAATGCCAAATCAAAACGGCCTTTAGTCCCTGGAGGGAAAGTTCCACTGACAGTTTGTTGGATAGCCATAGAAGTAGGTTCATTGATAGTGATCCAATATTTTACTTCTGGGAATTCTTTGAAGCAGAATTTGGCATAATCAACAAAAGCATCAAGCATTTCTTGACTCAACCAGTCACCTTTATCATGCAGAGTAAGTGGTGTGTCAAAGTGATGTAATGTGACGAAAGGAATAATATGATGTTTGGCACAAGATGCAAACAATTTATGATAATATTCAACACCACGTGGTTCTACTTTACCAGTTCCCTCTGGAAAAATTCTTGACCAAGCAATTGATACTCTAATAGTCTGAACGCCATACTTTTCAGCTAACGTTAGATCTTCATCATATCGATGATAAAAATCAGCTGCAGGATCTGGACTAAAACGGCCTTGCTTTTCAAGATAATCATCCCAAAGAACTTTACCTTTTCCGTCTTCCTTAGTTGCACCCTCAACTTGATAAGCGGCACTTGCTCCACCCATCAAAAAATCTTTTGGTAATTTAAGCATTAAAAAACATCCTCCTATAAGTGATCTTTTACAAATTTCAATGATTTCTCAGGATTTCTAGTTAATTCAATATATTCTTTACCTGACGTAGTTGCTAATTTAGCACCGTACTTATCAGTAATCTTCTTTACATTACCTTTCATACTTTCCATTTGTGGTGCCAAAATAACTAGATCCATATCCTGAATCATATTCATATCCTGACCATAAGCACGAGCTGCAGCTGATAATGGCAAATCACGTTCCTTAGCCATCTTATTCAAAGCATTGGCCAAAATACCACTAGTACCACCGCCGGCACAGATAACCATAACAGCAGTATCTTTATCTAAAGTAGTATCATCTTTATCATCAGATTCATCTGTTGCCATTACAGTTGCATCATTGGAGTCATCTGTTGTTTCATCTGTTGAATCGTCAGTAGCAATTCCTTCTTCTTCTGCTTTCTTATTTTCAGCAGTGAGCAAATCTCTATCATATGATCTCATGAATGGAAGCCAGATGAATGCATCGACAACCAAACTTAGAAGTACGAAGACAAAGGCTAATGGTGCAAAACCGGTACTTACTAAAATACCAATTGGAGCTGGAATTACCCATGGCATGGTGTACATCATACCGTTCATTCCTAGGACATCAATAAAGAACTTAAACATACAAATGTTGACCATTGGTGTAACAACGAAAGGAATGAAGAAAATAGGATTCATAATAATTGGAGCACCGAACAAAATAGGTTCATTAACTGAGAAACTAACTGGAATAAATGAAGCCTTACCTAAAGCTTTCAATTGTTTCGATTTAGCTAAGAATAGGAACAAAAATACTAGAATAAAGGTTGATCCAGTACCACCCATATTCATAACATAATCTTGAGCATTTTGAGCTAAAACGTGTGTTGCTTGGTGACCAGCTTGAATCAAGTTCAAGTTGGCTGCTGTATTTGTAACTTCAATAGCTGAAACGGCAGGAGCAACGATTGATGGTCCTTGAACACCAACAAACCAGAAGAATCCCATCGCACCAGCAATAATGGCTAAGCCAATATACGAATCACTAGCACTGAAAATAGGTGCTAATATTGCAATAATTAATTGAGCTAAGTTTTTACCAGTTAAATTTACTAGTAGTAATGAGAAAGCCCAGAAAACTGTAACTGATAAGAACATTGGAATAACGTCTTTGAATGTCTGAGAAATATTTTGTGGTACTTGTGGAGGCATTTTGATAGTAACGTTATTTTTAATACAAATGTAGTAGATATTAGGAACAATCAAGCCGACAAGATATGATGCTACCAAACCTTGTGTTCCTAAATATGTAAGATCTGCTCCACCTTTGTTTTGAACGATAGAACTAATAATAAATGCAATTTCAGCTGCCATGATGATTGACACTGAATTCATTTGATTAGTCTTGGGCAAATCTAGGTTCTTAGTATCTGTTAAATTTTTAGCAGTTGTCGCAGTAACAAACAAAGCTAAAAGACCCATTGAGTAGTTATAGGCAATCATAATGTTATTTTCAACATTAGTTGGCCAATGATATCCCCAAGCGTTTGGAACATATGCAACTAGGATGAACAAACTTGAGAACAAAATAATTGGCATTGCGGCAATGAAACCATCACGGATAGCAGAAACATATGCATTAGATGCAATTTTTTCAAATCCGGGTTTCATTTTTTCAATTCTATTAGTAATGACATCCATTTTTTTAATCCCCCTTATTTAATTTTGCATATCTAACTTCTCTTCAATCTTATTAATTCTTTCATACTCATCAATGAAGAATTTACATTGATCCATCAACATCATTGTTGTCATCAAAGTATCCTGTCCATGAACCATAATAAATGTGACATCCATATCCATGCCACCAGCTTCATCAGCTAACAATTTGGTTTGTTCATTATGAGCATCAACAATTGATTGATTTGCTTCTTCAACCAATTTTTTAGCTTCAGCAATTTTACCTTCACGAGCATTATCCAAGGCTTTTAGAAGTGCTGTCTTGGCATCCCCCGCATAAGCAACGATTGCAAAACCTGTCATTGATATATCTTCTTTAGTAACGGCCATAATTTTTCCCTCGCTAACTTTTAACTTCTTCTTGAATTAAACGCTGAATATGAATAATGAAATAAATTAACTCATTTGAACCTAAATTCTTATTAAGTTTATTTTGAAGCTCGTCATACATTTCACTAGCAATTTCAAAAGAATCTGGATATGACTTCTTCATTTCGATCTCTAAACTTGGACTAATTTCCTTTTTATCTTCTGGCTTATCCAAACGACCAGCTAAATATTGGAGATGAATCATAAATCGGTCATAATAATTACTATTGCTTCCGATACGTTTGATTCCATACTTGTCTAAGATGCCATTTACAATTTCATTAATATCTTGGCTTTCATCTTTCTTAAGGCCACTCTCTTCTGGCCCGTTACCTTTTGCATTGATAAAATGAAGTGCAATACTTTTAATTTCAGATTTAGGAAATTCAACACCCAAGTTATTGTTAATTACTTCTAAAGCATGTTCAGCAATTCTGTATTCCAAAGGATATTCATTGTGCATATCAGGGATTAAAGCTTCTTGATAAGTACCATCCATTATGCGGTTATATGATCCTAAAAGATGATCACTTAAAGTGATGTACGCATAATCTAGTACATGATACTTATATTTTTTAACACCATAATCAATAATTTCATAAGTAGTAGTTACGATATCGATTGGAATATCTTTAATCAAGAAATATAAATTTTGTTGTGATTCTTTTGTATCTAAATAAAAAATCTTATTCACTTTTTTAGAGTCAATCTCCGACCCCTTATGCTTGTTAAAAGCAATGCCGGTTCCATTCACAATTGCTTGACGATGGTCTCCTATGTCAACCAGAGCACTGTTGTTATTAAAAACTTGTACTATTTGTACCAATTTAATTGCCTCCTTTCCTTAATCCATAAAAAAAAGACCACTAGTATACAGTTTTGCGGTAAACTACAAGTCTGTAATACTAAGTGATCTCGCCTAATTTAATAGTAACAACTCACTCAACAAATAAAAAAGACCACCCACACTTCGACTAATAAAAAACTTAATCAAAATGCTAAGTGATCTCGCCTAATTTAATAGTAACAACTCACTGAGCCATGTTCATTTCTTTCAACACAAATTAGTATAAAACATTCACTATGATTTGTAAACGGTTTCAAAAGATTATTTTTTAAATCACTATTTATCTTAATTTAAAACATATTTCTCAAAAGCTGTTGCCACGCCACTTTCATTATTATTTTTAGTAACGAAATCTGCTATTTCTTTTATTGATTCAGCGGCATTTTCCATGACCACGGATACTCCAGCTTGTTTTAACATTGGTATATCATTGGCTCCATCACCAATTGCCAAAGTATTTTTTATATCAATTCCTAGATGATCAGCTAAATGTAATAAGGCGTTGCCTTTATCGACATGTTGTGGCATGATCTCCAAAAAACCAACATCCGTTCTTACTACGTAATGGTTTTTTCCAAACAGATCATTTACTTCTGGTGTAATAGCATCCAATTTTGATCCATCCTCATTTAAAATAGCTTTTACTATTTCAAAATCATTAGGTAGCTCATCTGGACTCTTAATAATTAATCCTTTGTTATTTTCAAAAGCTTGTAAAACAGTATATTTATCAATAAAATCTCGATTACTAGTATAAGTATTTCCTTCTACATCTACGGCATTATAATGCAGTCCATTATCAACTACATATTTATCAATCTTCCGATAGGCAGCATTCGACAAAGTCTGTTGATAGATAATATGTCCTGATACTGTCTGAACGACACCACCACCGTCAATAATTACAAATTGATCATTACCTTCAATACCTAATTCATCCAAATATTCAATCATCCCATTGAAGGTTCTTCCTGAACTTAATACTATCTTGACCCCATCATCAAGTGCACTCTGAATAGCCGTTTTATTTTGTAAAGAAATGTTCTTCTTATCATCTAACAAGGTATCATCAATATCCATTGCTACTAATTTGATTTTTGGCATAATTATGCTCCCTTCACTGTTTATTTTGATAATAGCTTAACATTTAAGCGCTTTCAAATACATCAAAAAAAAAACAACCACTTATTCAGCAGCTGCTTCATCCAACAAATATTTATTATCTAACATTTTAATAAAAGGCAAATAAATCATAATACCAATAATAATCTCAATAACTTGCAGCGCAGCACCACGCCAACTTCCTGTCGTCAACCAACCCGAAATGATCGGTGGTGTAGTCCATGGCAACATGACACCGTTAGTATATGGCACCAAATGAATTGAAAAAGCTAATCCTGACAACAAAACATTCACGACCGGTGTTATTACAAACGGTATCGCAATAATTGGATTCAAAACAACTGGTAACCCATAAATAAGTGGCTCGCCAATTCCAAAGATACTAGGAATAAGCGTCAATTTACCTAATTCTTTGATTCGTTTAGATTTACAGACAAACACCATCACGATGATCAACGATAAGACACTGCCACCGCCACCATATGTCGCAAAATCTTCAATGAACTGCTCAGTATAGATGTGAGGTAACGGATGACCTGTTTGGAAAGCCTTTAAGTTATCCTGACTCAAGACAAAGAATATCGGTGACCAGACACTATTAACGACTGACGGTCCATTAATTCCAAAACACCACAAAATTGAAGCTATGAAAATATACAAAAAAACTGAACCTAATGAATTCCCGACATGCTTTAATGGTGCTTGCAACAGCGTATAAATAAAATTATAAGCTGTCCCCATAGATGTTAAACTAAAAATAATCCTAATCAAAAAGAAAATCAAAATTACAAAACCACTAGGCAACAAGACATCAAATGATTCTCGAACCATATCCGGTACACCTTTAGGCATCTTAATCGTCCATTTACGCTTTTTAGCGAATCTAAACAACTCGACACTAACTAAAGCTGTAAAAAGTCCTAAGAAAATTCCATTAGGACCAAGATATAAAGTTTTAACAGCTCCAACTTCATGTTGGCCAAATGTTACAGTCATTGGCGTTAAAATGAAAAAAGAAACTAATGCTACCGCTGTGGCATGTACTGGCACTAATCCACGATTTTTACTATAAGCATAAGAAATCCCAAAGCACGACAATAAGCCGGTAAAATTAAACACTGATCCAGAAACTGCACTAAACCATTCAATCCACTTATGACCAAAGATTCCAGTCCAAAATTTTGTCCATCCTGGAATTGGAAAATTACCAATCAATAAAAATATCGAAATAACTATAATCAGTGGCGTAATAATCAAAAAGCCATCGCGTAACGATTTTAAAACGACGTTTTCAGCTAACTTATTAGCTAAAGGCGTCAATTTTTTTTCAAATTTTTCTTGCACAAACGTACTCCCCCATATTATCCCTGATAAAAGTATACGTTAGATAATTTTTATATGACAAGTCATTATTTTATTAATTTTCAATCTTTTTAGAACAATATCGGTCAAATTTTTTTCAAAAAATTAATTTCTTTTATTTATAACGGTTTAAACAGTTTTTTAAAAGAAAGTAAATTAATTTATATCAGTGTTTGTAATCGTATTCAACATATATATTATTAGCATTTTCATAACGATAAAAGTTAATATTTCACACTTTTTATTATCTTGCAAGCAAAATACGAACTATTTACTATTTATTTACATAATCATTCATGTTATTCTTACGTATATAAAATTTAAGGAAGTGTTAGATTATCACCTATCAAATAGTTATTGAGGGAACTATTATTTCTTCAGTTTCGTTTGACAAGGCGGATTTTACACCAGAAGTACTTATATGTGTAGATCAGTCAGGAATTATTGACCGAGTTATATCCGCTACTGATAGCGATTATCAGCCTGTTAAACAAACTGCTCAACAAAATGGTTCTTATCATCGAGTTGAAAAAGGTAGCTACATTCTACCAGGATTCACTGATTTACATATTCATGCGCCACAATGGCCTCAAGCTGGTTTAGCTTTGGATAAACCGCTGAATGAATGGCTAAATTCTTATACCTTTCCATTGGAAGCTAAATTCAAGGATAAAGAATATGCCGAAAAAATTTACTACAGTCTAATTAAAGAACTCCTAGCTAACGGAACGACGACCGGATTATTTTTTGGTTCGATTCACAATGAAGCTAATCTGATTCTTGCTAAAATCTGTGCGAAACTTGGTCAAAGAGCCTTCATTGGAAAAGTTGCGATGGACAATCCTGATCAAACACCAGATTATTATCGTGATCAAAATTCTCAAGTTGCATTAAAACAAACTGAGGCATTTATTCAAAAGATGTTCGATTTGCAAAAACAAACCAATGCTGAAATAACCCCCGTTATAACGCCGAGGTTTGTTCCTAGTTGTACCGAAGAGACTCTACAAGGTCTTGGACAATTAGCGAAGAAATATGATTTACCTATTCAATCACACTGCAGTGAAAGTATTTGGGAAGATCACTATGCTCTAGAACATTATCATTTAAGAGACACTGAAGTTTTGGACAAATTTGGATTATTGACTGATAAATCAGTTATGGCACACGGTACTCAACTAAGTGACCAAGATTTAGACACTTTCAATAGTCGTAAAACAGCCATTGCTCACTGTCCAATTTCTAATATTTATTTTGGTAACTCCGTTATGCGAGTCCAAGATGCTCATCAAAAAAACGTTAAAGTCGGTTTAGGTACCGATATTTCCGGAGGTTTTTCTCCTAGTCTTTATCGCAATATGCAACAAAGTATCATGTCTTCACAAGTTCTAACTGAACAAGGACATGAAAATGCACGTATTTCAGCCGCAAATGCCTTTTACCTTGCCACTGTTGGCGGAGCAAATGCTTTGCATATCAAATCAGGACAAATTAAATCTGGCTTCAAAGCTGATTTACAAATTGTTCAAGATCAATATTTCAACATTTCATCTAATGAACCGCAAGAAATTTTTGAAAGACTGATTTACCACACGAATAAAGAAAATATCAAAAAAGTTTATGTATCTGGAAAATTAGTACATGACAACTTAGGAGAAGAATAATGGATAATAATAAGAGTAGTCTACTCGTTGGTCCTGATGACAAAATTGGCATGGGAGAAGCTGGTTTCTTAGGATTACAACACGTCTTAGCAATGGATATTTATGTACCACCAATTGTTTTAGCTGGTATGATGGCCATGGGTCTGGGTGACCAAATGGGATTATTGCAATCAACATTCTTAGCTGCCGGAATCGGTACAATTTTACAAACTTTCGTCTTCATGAAAATGCCTGTTTCTCAAGGCCCTTCATTTGTTCCCTTGGGAGCTGCCGCTGGTGTTGTCTTGGCATCTGGTGGTTTAAAAGGTAACGGAATGGGTACTTTGATTGGAGCTACCTTAATTGGCTCAATTATCTTGATTATTCTAGGTGCAACTGGAATCTTCCAGAAGATAATTAACCGTTTAGTCCCCGCTTTAGTCGGTGGAACTATTATTACTTGTGTTGGATTATCATTGATTCCTACAGCATTGAATGACAACATCTTTAATGCTGGTGGCAATGTTAACAACAATATCATCTTAGCTTCAGTTACCGCATTGACATTATTGGTTTCTGTTGGTATCAGCTTGAAGTTTAAAAAAGTTCGTCGCTTTTTCAGAACTAGTTCAATTATTTTAGCACTGGGTGTAGGTACGATCGTTTCAACTATGATGGGCATGTTCAATTGGAAAGAAGTTAGTGAGGCCGCTTGGTTCGGTCTTCCAGAAAGAACTATCTTCCACTGGGGCATCAATTTTAGTCCATCAGCAATCATTACTTTCATCATCATTTACGCCGTTATAACGACTGAAACTACTGGTACTTGGTTCGCTATGGGTGCCGTTACAAATCATGAAATCACTGATAAACAATGGAATCACGGAATTATCGGTGAAGGACTTAGCTGTATGGTAGCTTCCCTACTAGGAACTACTCCTGTTACTGGTTATTCTACAAACGCTGGTGTCATTTCTATTACCGGTGTTGCCAGTAAACGTGTTTTCTTATTCGCCGGTATTTGGTTCTCAATTTTAGGATTTTTCAGTAAATTATCCGCCTTTCTAGCTGCCATTCCCGCACCAGTGATTGGTGGAGTCTTCGCCATCATCACCGTTACGATCATGCTAAATGGTCTTAACGTCATCCGTGGCTTAGAAACAACTGACCGTGATCTTTACATCATCGGTATTCCAATCGTTTTAACATTAGCTTTAGTTCTATTACCTGCTAGTGTTACTAAGAACGCACCACAAATTTTACAATACTTATTAGGTTCCCCAATTGCCGTAGCTGCTATTGCTGCTATCATCTTAAATTTGGTCATGCCTAAAAGTAGTCCAGAAGTAAAAACTGCCTAAAAAAGAAATCTTTATGGTTCTTTCTTAGGTGAACAGTAATATTCCGTCCTCCATAGCAAAGAAAATTTGGCTGGAACGTAGTGGGCACGATTTTGAGCTTTTGCATAAACCAAGTGCGCAAAATCTCAAAACTCGGCCTTATTCTAAGCAACAAGTTGCTAAGAATAATTTCACTACTGAGCCAATTTTCTTTGCTATTCCGGACTAGATAGTAGTTTTATATTTTTATGACCAAACAAATAAACCTCAATTCAGATAGATAATTAAATCGACTATCTTTGAATTGAGGCTTTTTGATTTACTTGAGATAAATAATAAATGTCGTTATTCGATAGTGGCAGCTTTGTGGATGCCCAATACGTCCCAGTATCCACAAAACAGAACAGACGGCGACATATAATAGTAACCTAACTTAAGAAAGAATCTTCTTAATTGGATTCCTTCTTTTATTTTGCGGTTATTTGCATTCGACCATTATCCTTTGAATGGTACAGATTAGCGTCGACTCGCTTGTAGAAGTCATTAGGATCGTTGTCTTTCTTAGATACTTCAGAAACACCTATCGAGACGGAAATATTAATGTGTTGGCCATTGAAATCAATTCCTAAATGATTCAAGGCACTAAAAATCTGAGGAACAACTTTTTGAGTTTCATCCAAATCATAACTAGGGAATAAGACGTTGAATTCCTCCCCACCGGTCCGATACAATTTGATTCTCGAATCGTTTTCATCTATTACAGTTTGAACGACATCCACCACATGTTGCAAGACTTTATCCCCCGCTAAATGCCCATAAGTATCATTGATTCGCTTAAAATGATCAATATCGAACATCATCATTGATAGATGCAATTTATTATTATGACTATTTTGGAACAAATCACTGACTTCTGTCATATAAGCCGCATAATTTTTGGCTTGAGTCAACGCATCATGATGAGCAGACCGTGCCAAATTATTTTCCAAACGTTGATTTTTATTCAACATTCTAATGTAACTGTATAATAACGCTTGAAATACTAAGAAATAGCTAATTTCTTGAAGATAAATATACCATGATAATGAGAATTTGACTTTAACCAAAAACCACAATATCATTCCAAAAAAGGTTCCTGTAATAAAATAAATTGCAAAGATATAATTGTGCTTCTGCGACCACTTATAAACATAATTCATACACCAATAGAACAAAATAATTATCACGGAATAAGTCCACGACTCCCAATAAGTAAGTGACGAATTAATCAACATAAACAACACTACAATTGGCAAAAAAGCCTTCAATGGAATATGAATAGCCAAAAAGTAAGCACAAAAGATAACCGCAATCAATTGAAAATTCATAAATAACCAAGAATTATCTTGCCCAGCGATTCCTAATTGCAAACTATAAATAAAAATCAAAATATAGATTACGCCGAACCACGATTCAATCGTATGCTCTCGGACTTTTGGATATTTTAAACGTATTTTTGATTTCAACCAATCAACTAAAACTACGTATAATGTAAAAACACCCAAAATGAAAAAGACACTCGTTACTACTGGCGTCACTCGCCAAACAGACCAAGTCATTAATCATCCCTCCCATCTCAGGTATTAACTCACTAGCCTTATTCTACTACAATTTTATATTTATTTTATTATAAAAGGACTTATTTTTAATATCTTTTTTATATTAAAAAAAGAGAACATCATTTATAGGATGCTCTCTTTAAATTGTCGTAATTTGCATACGGCCGTGCTTTTTAGAGTAATAAAGATTGTTATCAACTCGCTTATAAAAATCATTTGGTGTAACATCTTTATTCGAAATTTGAGAAACCCCCATTGAAACAGAAATTTCAATTTCTTTCTTGTCAGTTTCAACTTTTAAATGATTTAAAGCGGTAAATATTTCTTCAACAATTGCTTGCGTTCCTTCAAGATCATAATTAGGAAATAAAACATTGAATTCTTCTCCGCCAGTTCGATATAGCTTCACCGACGAATCATTGGCATTCAAAACTGTTTGCACAACGTCAACTGTATGTTGTAAAACCCGATCACCAGCTAAATGTCCGTAGGTATCATTTACACGTTTAAAATGATCGATATCGAACATGACCATAGAAAAACTCAAATTGTTATCTTTACTGTTTTTAAATAAATATTTAATTTCTGTTTCATAGGCTGAATAGTTCAAAGCCTTTGTCAACGCATCGTGACTAGCAACTTCAGCTAATCGTGCTTTGAGACGGTCATCTCTGAAGAGCATTCTGACATAAGAATACAATAGCAATTCAAAAATTACTAAATATGATAATTCCTGAACATAAGTAGTCCAAGAGAAATCAAATTTCAATTTCATGAAATACCACAGTAATGCTCCAAAGAATGTACCTGTACCTAAATAAAAGAATAAAGGTGATTTTAGTTTTTGTGACCATAGATAGCCTTTATTCATCGTTACATAAAATATTATTAACGTAATTGCGTGACACCATGATTCCCAGTACCCGACTGAGGAATTGTAGATCATAAACAGTAAAACAATCGGTAAAAGAAAATAATATGGAATGCGAATATTCAAAAAATACGCACAAAATACGATTGCTATCAACTGAAAATTCATAAATTCCCAAGAATACGATTGCCCCAAAACAGAATACTGCAAGCCAAAGGAAAAAATCAGCATGTAAATTATTCCTACAACAGATTCAACCGTATGATCTTTGATATTAATGTCTTTTGAATGAAGCTTTACTTTAATCCAATCAACTAATACTTCAAAGAGTGTAAAAACACCCAAAATAAAGAAAATACTAGTGATAAATGGTGAAACTCGCCATACAAGCCAAGTCAACTATACTTGTACCTCCCATTTGTATGTAGTAAACCATTGATCAAATCCATAAAAAGACTAGTACTTTCTAATATTACTACAAAAAATGGCATTTGCGATAAATATTTTTATATTTTGATAATCATTTAGAAGTAATCAATTAATTGAGGTTTTTCTTGTACAAAGAGACTCGACAAGTCAGCAATCTTCTCTGTATCACCTTTAATTAATCCAAATTTAAGTAGTGAATTAAGACTACGATAGCCAAACATTGCTTTAGTTAAGCTTTGAATAGTTAGCACAAAATCTGGCTTCAGTTCATCATTTACTTTCAAATCAACAATTCCATCATTAATTGCCAATGACCAGACGTGATTATTCCAAGTCAATGAGTCTTCTACTTTAAAATTGACTCGTGCTAAATTCATTTTTTGGATTGGATAACGTTTCAAAAAATCTTCTAAATTAACTATTCGAGCCATCATATATGGAACAACTTCTAGCTTAGCTGAATTGGGGTTTTCCAATAGATCAGCTTTGAAATCAGCGTTTGGAGATTCATATATGAATTTTTCAAAAATAGACTGATGCTTAGTAACAAATTTCAATAATAATTGAATACTCAAAGGATTACTGTTGACCCATTCATGAATAACAAAATTAGTACCTTCAGTGTAATAAACTAGATAACCTATTAACTCATCATCTTGATAAGCCAAGGCTAATTGATATTCTGGATGTTTATCAATCATATGATCCCACCACCAATCAGCACGAGACATCCCACCAAGATGATTTTTCTCTTGATACAAATGTTTAAGTGCTGTAGGCAGTTCAGTGATTTGAGCACGCTTGACTAGTCCTTTTTTGGCATTTTTCAATCTTGGTAAATCAGAATTCTTAATAGTTATCTTAGTGTGATCAAAAACTTGTTCAAAACCAAATTGCCGATAATAGCCATACGAAAATGGCGCCAAATATGAAAGCGTTACGCCATCGTTATACATATCTGAAAGTGCTGATTCCATGAGTGAACTAGCTCCTCCACGGCCACCGAATTCTGGGGCACTCATAACGTCACCGATACCGTTCATCTTAAAATCAACATCATGGAAATTAACATTGAATGGAATACTGAATAAACCACTGCCTAATTTATCTTCATTCATAATTCCATATACTTTTGCATGATCAAAACGCTCTTTTAAGACTGATCTTCTATGTGGTGAATCGGGCCGGTTAAAAGAATATAAGTATAGTTCATAAAATTGATTGAATTTATCTTTATCGAGTAAATATTTATTCATATTTTTCTCCCTATAAAAAAATACTATTCAATTGAGAATAGTATTTCTTTGTTTTTATTCTGCTAATTTAAAACTACTCCAAGGCTTGATATAACTCAATAAGAAAGCCTCATTCGAATTCAAGTGTCCAACAACGTTACGACGCCCATCGTTCTTAATATCACGAAGTGCAATCTGCGTTTCACCTTTGTATTGTCCGTAGTCCTCATTAACTATAATGATGTCGCCGCGTTTAATGTCTTGAGTATCATGGGCAGGGAAATTCCCATCTTTATAAACTACTCGAGTCATTGTACTACGTAACAAATAGTCAGATGCATCACCACGATAAACGTGAGTAGATTTCAAAATAACTTCTTTTTCTAAATCTGTAATGTCAGAAGATAAATCGACTTTCAATACTGGGAATGGTGCATAGAAAGCATCTGCAGCTTCTTTTAATTCTTCATCCGATGCGTACGTGTTACCAATGATGACATCATCAACTACCCCGCTCAACAATAGATGTTTGACTTGAGTAGAAATTGGTAAATCACGATCATCTTCAAGTGTTGGCAAACCATCTTGAACTGGCCATGGGCCAAAAGTAGCATTATGGGAACTGACAAAGGCAGCTGAATGAATGTTACGTTCTTTAAAGAAGTTTGACCATTTAATGAAGAACTCTTCACCTAAACCGGTATATCTTTGAGGATAAAAGTTATGACAACCGAGTAGATTATCCTTTTTAGGATGGTAGGAAAGAATATTATCTAAGTAGTGTGTACCAGAACTCATATTGATTTCAATTTTTAACCCATAAGGATTACGCGTCATCTTAGCTTCTTCCATTCCAGAGAATCCTTCATCCAAACGGATACCAAAGGCTCCTAATTCATGGAAAAATGATAAGTCATCGTAACTAATACCTAATGCTTTAAATAGTCTAGGATTCATATCAACGATCGTTACAAAACCAAGTTTATTTCCATAAGCAATAGTTTCTTTAAAACGACTGATCGTCTTATCCTTGTCATCACCTAACTCAAGTAATGAAGCAAAGATTCTTGAATAGCCTAACTTACTAGCAGTATCGAGATATTTCTTATCCTCTTCTAAAGTTGAATGTTCAGGATATAGTGACAATCCTAGTCTTCTCAAAACATGACCTCCAAAAAGTTATTATTTAGCAGCTTCTTTTGTTTGACCTAATTCTTCAGCCAACTTGTCTTTATCCATTGACTTGAAGAAGTACCAGTACATCAAAGTATCAAGAATAATATTGATAATTTGCATTACAGCACCAGAAATGTGACCAGTTGAAATAAATCCTGATAGAATTGGTGGAGTTGTCCATGGGATATAAACACCCATTGGTCTTGCAACTAAGTTTGTAGCCATACCAATATATGTTGTTGTTACGTTAATAAGTGGTGTTAGGATAAATGGAACTAACATCTTATAGTTCATAACAATAGGTAGACCGAATAGAATAGGTTCATTAATATTGAATATTGCAGGCCCGGCAACCAATTTACCTAAGGTCTTTAATTCTTTACTCTTTGCAGCAAAGGCTAACAAGAATGCCAAACCAATTGTGGCACCTGAACCACCCATGTGAACAAAGTTATCGAAGAATGATGTTGTAACAATGTTTGGTAAAGCTTTACCAGCAGTAAAGGCTGCGTGGTTTTGGTTCAAAGCTGTCAACCAGATAGGCATCATAACACCAGAAACAACGTTAGCACCGTGAATACCGAAAATCCATAGGAAGGAAATCAAGAATTCAGCTACTAAAGCACCTGGCAATGTGTTACTCAAGTGACCTAGTGGATCAGCCAAGAAGAAGGAAATGATATTTGGAATACTTTGCATTGGTGTTGCTTCGACACCCATACGAATTAACCATACAAGAAGTAAAACAATCAGACCTGGGAACAAAGCAGCAAATGAGTTACTTACTGCTGGTGGAACTGTATCAGGCATCTTAATTGTCCAGTTCTTGTGGACCATCCAAACATAAAAGTCGGTAATAAACAAACCAACAATAATAGCTGTAAATAAACCAGCTGAATCAAATTGTGTCAATGGAATCCACAATGCTCCAGCCTTGTCTGTCTTCAATGGAATTGTTAGGACGAAAGCACCTAATGAAACAATTGAAGCAGAGATAGGATCGACCTTATAACTCTTAGCCAAGTTATAAGAAATACCAATAACAGCAATCAGCCCCATGATGTGGAACGATGCGTTTGTTGGATATTGTAATACTGTTGCCCAGTTCTTACCGAAGATACTAGCCATGAAGTCTAGATAGGCTTGAATTGGGAATTGCGCGATAATCATGAAGATAGAACCAATGATGATCATTGGAACGGCTAATGTCATACCATCACGCAATGCAATCAAATGACGAGAAGAAGCAAGCTTACCAGCAAGAGGAATCAATTTCTCTTGGACGAAGCTGCCGGATTTCTTTTCAGCCATGTGCAAAACCCCCTCAAATAAAATTTGTTACCAAGCAGAAACACTGTTATCCGCTTACAAGAACTATTGTAACCCTTTACATTAAAATATGTGTGTTTTTATAAGCAAAATAATAAGTTAACGTAGAAAAAACGTGTTACTTTTCTGTGACATGTTCCGTAAAGCGATTATCAATGTGGTCTACCATCTTATGATATGAACAGTTAGCAATCTGTTCCAAAGTATAGACGATTGGCACTTGAGTTGTGACATTGATGTGTCCCTTACGGTTTTGTGGCGTATCATAAGAGATCGAAAAATCAGTAATTTGATTCAATACTGAATATGAATTGGCAGTCAAAGCAATCGTCTCAGCACCGTTTTTTTTGTAGTAACGAGCTTGCTCCAAAACTTGATCCGTCTCACCAGAAATCGACACTAAGATCAATAAA
Source organism: Companilactobacillus pabuli (assembly GCF_014058425.1). NCBI lineage: Bacteria > Bacillati > Bacillota > Bacilli > Lactobacillales > Lactobacillaceae > Companilactobacillus > Companilactobacillus pabuli. Next base: position 877,561 of record NZ_CP049366.1, on the reverse strand, counting down.
GTTTTCGAAAAATCACGATCTGAGAACGGTTCTGGTTGGAAAGGATCAAGGATTGGCAAAGAGTAGACTCCGTAACTCGATAAGATGCTAGCACCGTATTGGGCGATTCTACCACTGTTACCTACCCCAAAAAACAACACTAAGTCTGATGCATTAATCATATCGGCTGCCTGATTGATCTTGTCATCAAATGGTTCTTCATCAGCCACTAATTGGAAAAAGTTCTTGATAGGCTCCATACTAGGGTCTTGTTGGGCTTTAGCAGGTTGTTTAAGACTTTGTTTTAGAGCAAACTTGAATTCTGAGAAACCACTGTAATCCATTTTCTTCAGGAAACGTAAAATAGTCGTCGTTGAAACATGTGCCGCATCCGCCATCTCACGAATCGTCATATTTTGAACTTCTTTGGTGTGGCCAATAATGTACTTATAAACTATAAGTTCCAAGCGATTGAGCTCATGTACTTTTTGATATGGAAACATAAATCTCCCTCCTCTTTTAATTGGTCTATATCACTTTCAGTAAAGACATTTTAATTATAAATGTAACAAGTTACATATTCCAGAAAACAAATAAGCTGAGACAAACAATTTGGCTTTGTCTCAGCTTATTTTAATAGATTCAGTCTAAGTCTGATCCGTTTGAACGGATAACTTTTTGATACCAGTAGAATGAATCTTTCTTCGAACGTTCAAGTGTTCCGTTACCTTCATCATCTTTATCAACATAAATGAAACCGTAACGTTTGGACATTTGACCTGTTCCAGCAGAAACCAAATCAATACATCCCCAAGGTGTGTAACCTAGAAGATCTACACCATCTTCATTAACCGCCGTTATCATTTGTTTAACGTGTGCTCTCAAATAGTCAACACGGTAATCATCATGAATTGAACCGTCTTTTTCAACTTTGTCATAAGCACCAAAACCATTTTCAACAATCATCAAAGGCTTGTGATAATGTTCAGTAAGCCAGTTCATTGAATAACGAAGTCCAACTGGATCAACTGGCCAACCCCAATCGTTGTATTTCATATTAGGATTCTTAACAGTTTCACGATCTCCAACGAACTTGAATTCTGGATTGTCATCACTGTATTTAACGGTCATAGAATTGTAATAACTGAAACCAACATAATCGACTGTTCCTTCACGTAAAACAACTCGATCTTCGGCCGTAATATCTGGTCTTAAATCGTGATTCTTGAAGTAAGCTTCCATACCGACTGGATATTCACCCAATGTTTGAACATCTGACCACCAGTAACGTCTTTGCATAGCCTTTTCAGCTAATAAGATATCCTTAGGATCAGATGATGCTGGATAAACGGGTGTGAAATTGACCATATTACCAATCTTGAAATTAGGATTGATCTTGTGACCAATTTTAACAGCCAAAGCACTAGCAACAACTTCATAGTGAGATGCTTGATACATCAAAGCTTCACGTTCTTGTTCTGATTCATTGTCACAGAAAATCAAACCGGAATCAGTTGCAATTGAAAAGTCATTAGTATAAGTAGTTTGGTTGTTAATTTCGTTGAAAGTCATCCAATACTTAACTTTATTCTTGTAACGTTTGAAACATACTGTAGCAAATTTAACGAAGAAGTCGATTACACGACGATCTCTCCAGCCACCATATTTTTCAACTAAGTGATATGGCATTTCAAAGTGTGACAATGTAATCACAGGTTCAATACCATACTTCAAACATTCATCAAATAAGTCGTCATAAAATTTCAATCCTGCTTCATTAGGTTCATCTTCATCGCCGTTTGGAAAAATTCTTGTCCAAGCGATAGAAGTTCTAAAGCACTTGAAGCCCATTTCGGCAAATAATTTAATATCACCCTTGTATTGGTGGTAAAAATCGATTGCTTCGTGGTTTGGATAGTTCTTGCCAGGGATAATTCCCTTAGTGATTTCACGTGGCTTTTGGTAAGCACCAGCTGTCATAATGTCTGAAACGCTGACACCTTTGCCATCGACATTCCATGCACCCTCAAGTTGGTTGGCAGCTACAGCACCACCCCAAAGAAAGTCTTTTCTTAATCCACTTTTTGTCGTTTCAGTCATTTATTAACCCTCAATTCCTTTTTATTACTCTGTTAAATCTTCACCGTTAGAAGCGATAACCTTCTTGTACCAAGCAAATGAGTCCTTCTTGTAACGCTTGAGACTTCCGTTACCTTCATCGTCTTGGTCAACATAAATCATGCCGTAACGTTTCTTCATTTCTCCAGTACTTGCTGAAATCAAATCGATGTGACCCCATGGAGTATATCCAATCAAATCAACACCATCTTCATGAACAGCCTTTTCCATTTGTAAAATGTGATCGTGGAAATATGAAATACGATATGGATCATGAATGCTATTATCGTCTTCTAATTTATCGTAAGCGCCAAAACCATTTTCAACGATGAACAATGGTTTGTGCCAACGAGTCGTCATCCAATTCATTGCGTAACGAAGTCCGACTGGATCGATTTGCCAACCCCAATCAGATTTTTCTACGTATGGATTCGAAACTAAATCATTGTGTTCGTCATAGTCAAAGTGAGTTTCCCCATCTTTAGCTTTAGTTGTAAATGACATGTAATAGCTAAAGCCAACGTAATCAACTGTGCCAGCCTTGATATCTGCCAAATCGGCAGCAGTAATATCTAGGTTATAGCCTTTGCGAGCCCAATACTTAGTGATCCATTCAGGATAGAAGCCAAGTGCTTGAACATCGCCAAAGTAATAACGATATTGCATTGCGCGTTCAGCTTTCATAACATCAGTTGGCTTAGAAGTCAATGGATAAACTGGACACATGGCAATCATTGAACCAACTTTTAGACTTGGGTCGATCTTGTGAGCAATTTGAACTGCATGTGCACTTGCCACAAATTCATAGTGAGCAGCTTGGAACATTGCTTCTTCCCAATTATCATCCTTGCCTAGTTGTAGACCCGAGTCTTGAAGCAATGGATGTGGATCACGCCAGTCCGTTTGGTTATTGATTTCGTTAAAAGTCATCCAATACTTAACTTTATCTTTATAGCGTCTGAAACAAACTTCGGCAAAGCGGTCAAAGAATTCAATCACTTTACGATTGCTGAAGCCACCGTATTCCTTTACTAAGTGATATGGCATTTCAAAATGTGACAATGTGATTACTGGTTGAATACCATACTTGAGACATTCATCAAACATATCATCGTAAAATTTCAAACCAGCTTCATTAGGCTCAGTTTCATCACCATTGGGAAAAATTCTTGTCCAGGCAATTGAAGTTCTGAAACACTTCAAACCTAACTCAGCAAACAATTTAATATCTTCAGGATATTTATGATAAAAATCATTACCCCAATGGTTAGGATAGATTTGACCTTCCTCAACACCATCAGTAACTTTTCTAGCAACGCCTTTGGCACCGGCAGTCATGACATCAGCAATGCTGACACCCTTACCGCCTTCGTTCCAACCACCTTCTAGTTGGTGTGCAGCTACAGCGCCACCCCAAAGAAATCCTTTGGGCATTTTGATTCCTTCACTCATAGAAATTATTCTCCTTCTTTGGCTAATTTCTTATACAAATCAACAATTTCTCCTGCTAAATCTCTAAATGTAATAGCATTCATAATGTGATCTTGTGAGTGAACCATCAACAAAGTAACTTTAGCATGTTCACCGTTAGCTTCTTTAGTAAGCATATCGGTTTGCGAATTGTGAGCATCTACTAAGAAATCATCAGATTCCTTTAATTTTTGATCTGCTACTGTAAAGTGACCTTTTTTAGCAGCATTGATTGCCTCAAAAGCAGAACTCTTAGCGTTTCCACCATTAATAATTAATCCCATTACTGTTTGTAGTTGTTCGTCGTGTTTTTCTTCAGCCATTTTTATTTCTCCCTCAATAATTAAGCGCTTACTTTATTTTTAAATAACGAAAGGGGTGCAATTTGCGCCCCTTTTGTTTGGTTTTTATTGATGATTAGTCGATTAGCTTTACGGCTTCACGTAGAACTTTTTCACCATTCATCATTCCGTAGTCTTGCATATTAATAACTTCAACAGGAATACTCAACTTGTCTTTGAATTGACCTTCCATGTATCTTACTTGAGGTCCAAGCATTAATACATCTGGATGTTTTTCTTCCAATTTTGCGTCTGCATCGGCAGCAGCGGCAGCAAAGATTTCAGCATCGATGCCGTCACTTTCAGCAGCCTTTTGCATCTTTGATACTAGTAAACTTGTTGACATACCTGCGGCACAACATAACATAATTGTTTTTTCAGCCATAATGAAATACCCCTCTTGGTTATAAAATTTATTTGTTTGTTTTTTATCTAAAACGTTTACTAAAAACGCTTTCATAGAACACTTAGAGTATATAACTCATCAAAAATTTTATCAAGTTGTTTTTATTGAAAAACAAATATTCTTTAAAATAATTATTCAAAAACTATACAAGAACAAATAAAAACATCCATTCAGATCCGTCTCATGACTAAGAATCTGAATAGATGCTTCTATATCTCTTTTTTTAACACGCGTTGAATCATTTTAGCTACGCCATCGTGATTGTTATTGTCCGTCACCTTCCAAGCAACTTTCTTAACACTCTCAATGGCATTATCCATCGCCACTCCATAACCAACTTCTTTGATCATATCTAAATCATTGCCATAATCGCCAAAGCACATAAAATCCGCCATAGGAATTTCAGAGTATTCGGAAATCCGTTGTAAAGCTGATAATTTCGTAACATCTTGACCATTTATTTCAAAATAATAACTCCCCGAACGACTGATAGTTATTGGCATGGAAGTAAACGACTCTAATTTTTTTTGTAAGAATGATAATTGTTTTGGCACGCAACTAAAACAAACTTTATAAATATCGATTTGTTGATTTTGATTAATTTTCATCAAATCAGCGATTGAATGAGCCTTTTTGTGGTGGCGGTCCATCCCTTCAAAATAAGTCGTCCAACTGTGGTTAGGATCATAGACGTAAATATCATTGAGTCCATCTAAAACAACTTTAAAATTGCTAAATTCTGCTCTTTTTAAAATTTCAGCAATAACAGCTGGATCCATTGGCTGGTCGATTATTTTTTGTCCCTTTGGTCCTACTACGACGGCACCGTTTAAAACGACTCGATAGCCGTCAATTTTTAAGTCCTTTTCAAAAAACTTATTAACTGAATGTAACGTTCTCCCCGAGCAAATCGCAAAATCAATTCCAGAATTGACCGCATCACGGATGGATTGAGCATTTTGTGTTGATATTCTACTGTAACTATTTAACAACGTCCCATCTAGGTCAGTCCCTATAAATTTGATCATTAATTAAGTAACCCCTTACATAAAATCAATTTACATTAATCATACGACACCGCCTGTAAAAAACAAACACCAAATTATTTGTTAACGAGAACTTTATTCATATCGGCAATAAAACTTGGATAAGAAACGTCGATTGATTCAATGTTTTTAATTTGAAACGGACTATCAGTTAAAATTGAAGCGATACAGAGCATCATAGCAATACGATGGTCATTGTGACTATCAACATCATCCTTGACCTTAATTTCTTGATCACCATCGATTATGATCGTATCATCGTTAACTTGCATAACAATGCCTAATTTGGCCAACTCTACACGCATATTTCTAATACGGTCACCTAATTGCAAATGAACGTCATGAATACCTTCAATCACTGTTTGTCCACTAGCCTGTGAAGCCATCAAAGCAATTAAGGGTATTTCATCAATAATAAATGGCACTTGTTTATTTGTAATCTTAGTACCATGTAATTTTTGATGTTTAATAATCAAGTCGCCATAAGGTTCGATACTATTGATTGAACGATGATCAACATAAATGTTAGCTCCCATTTGTTTAGCAACATTCAAAAGCCCAATTCTTGTAGAATTCAAGCTGACTCGTGGCAAGGTTATTTGACTTCCCTCAGACAATAAAGCCCCAGCAATATATAAAGCAGCTGAAGAAAAATCTCCTGGAATCGTAATACTTTGTCCCTTTAAATGGGCTCCTGGATGAACAACGATTGTATCAGGATCAACCGAAACATTACCACCGAAATAATTTAACAGCACTTCCGTATGATTACGTGTCGCCTGTTTACGAATTATTGTCGTATCGCTTTTGGCATAGATACCAGCTAACATCAAACTACTCTTGATTTGAGCACTTGAAATATCTTGATGATAAATTATTCCCTTCAAGTTCTCACTACCTGTTATTTTAGCTGGTAACGAGTTTTCCCCCAAAGCTTGGTAACTAGCACCCATTTCCTGAAGAAGTTCTACTAAGCGGTCATTAGGCCGTTTTGAAAGGTAATCTCCTCCCATTACTTCATACTGATTGGGACTACTTGCCAAAACACCAAATAACAAACTCTCCAGTGTTCCAACATTTTCGATGTTCAATGGTTTATCTAAAGGTTTTAGATGATGATCTAATCCCTTAATAACCATTGCTTTAGTACTAACTTCTGTGTGTATCTTAGCTCCTAATTGTTGAAAGGTTTTAGCAGTAACAGCTAAATCATCAGCATAATTAAAATTGCCGATTTGAGTAACGCCACTAGCCAGAGATCCCAAAGTAATAGCTAAGTGGGCAATACTTTTATCGCCTGGAACCGTCACTTCACCCTGAAATTTGAACTTGTGTGCTTTCGTATTATAGTTAAACATTTAAATACACCTCATTAATAAGCTGTTCATTATCTTACTTCTCTCTTTGTTTTCTTACTGTTACGCTACCTAATTTTGGGATATAAAACAAACTTTTAGTCTTGAAGACAAAAAAATAGGGCTTTCGCCCTATTAAATTTTCATTCTAGAAGCATAGTCTATAAATTGCTTCGGCAAATATTTCCATAGCTTTTCTCATATCTGCTTTGCTCCAATTTTCATTAGCTTGGTGCATGAAATCAGGAGTTGTTGGCAACATTCCACCAAAGGCCACACAATTGTGCATCGTTCTAGCAAAGGTTGCCCCACCAGAAATAGCAGGTTGTGATTTAGTATCACCAGTCAAATCTTGATAAGTTTGCATCAAAGTCTTAACTAATGTGCTATCAGTTGGCACATAAAGTGGTGCAACGTAGTCGAAGTTTTCATATCTCATATCGTACTTAGCAACTGCATCGGAAACCTTTTGAATCAATTCATCGTGATCGATCTTAACAGGAATTCTCATATCGATTTGCATTTTAGATTCTTCTGGCGTGATTTTCAAACTAGAAATATTGAAAGTCAATTTACCAGAAACATCATCGGATACATCACCTAATAGATTAGTAGCATTAGCATCTTCACCAAAGTCTTTCAAGAATTGCAATACTTTGATATCAGGATAAACGTCAGCTAAAGCAATTCCTAATCTAACTACAGCATTAGTTCCTTCTGGAGCATTCATAGCGTGAACTGAATGACCATGAACTTCGATACCATCAGCTGTCTGGTCAGCTTCAAAATTATGAGCTTTCAAAGCTTTCATTACTTCATCTTGTTTTGGACCATTGTAAATTGCCTTACCGGGTACGGCATTGAAGGCATTTTCCAAATCAATATTTAATTCCGTTGAACCAGGTCCAAATAAGTGTGATTGTTGCAAGCCTTTTTCAGCATAGATCAATGGAAATTCAGCATCCGGTGCGATACCTAAATCGATTGGATCTTCTTTCTTGTTATATTCAGCTAAGCATCTCCAAAGGATTTCTTCGTCAGTACCAAAAATTACACGAATCTTTTTATTTAATTTGTAGCCTTTATCGAGGATAGATTTAACGGCATAAATAGCAGCGATTGTAGGTCCCTTGTCATCTTGAGTTCCACGACCATACAATTTGCCATCTTTTTCAGTCAATTGATAAGGCTCTACATCCCAAGCTTCTAAGTTGCCAGCTGGTACTTCATCAACGTGACCAACAATACCAAAGGTTTCATCGCCTTCACCAATATCAGCATAGCCGTAATAGCCATCTGGATCTTCATAAGTCTTAAAACCTAGATTACCGATAATTTCCAAAACTTTATCCAAAGCAGCTTTAGGTCCTTTACCAAAAGGTGCATTAGGCTCAGCTGGTTCGTTGTATGAGGCAACACCAACTAATTTACCTAAATCCTTAATCGCTGCATCTTGAATTTCATCTGTAATAAATTTTTCCATTATTCTTTCCCCCATTATTTAAACAAAATTACTTAAACATCGAGCAAATAACTAAGAAGACTGCAATTACCACGAATAAAATGGCAACCAACTTCCACATGTACTTCCACCATTTAACGATACTTACATGTCCAATAGCCAAAGCACCCATAACGATACCTGAAGTTGGTGTAATCAAGTTAACTAATCCTGAAGCTGATTGATAAGCTGTGATAACTAATGATCCGTCAACACCAGAGAACTTACCTAATGGTCCCATAATTCCCATTGTAGCGGCAGCTAGTCCAGAAGTTGAAGGAATCAAGAATGACATTGGAATGTAGAAAATATATGTTAATACAATGAAGACACCGGCAGAAAGATTTTGTAGTCCTGTTTCACCAGCGTGTAGAACTGTAGCAGTAATGTAACCATTGTTCATGATAACTTGAATACCACGAGCAACCGCAACGATAATCGCAACACTCAAGAATTCATTCATACCATTCAAGAAAGCATCAATATATTCTGATTCTTTCATACCAAAGATGAACATAATGATAACTGACATCATGAAGAATAGCGTTGTGATTTCTGTAAAGTACCATGTACCAAGTGGAGCAATATCTTTACCAATCAAAGCACCTAAGAATGGTACGTTTGTTAACCATTTTGTAAAGCTGTCAAAGAATGTCCAATTTGGATTCAAACTTGACCAAGGAATCAAACTAGTGATCATAACTACAAAAGTAAGTGCAAATAGCCAGAGAACACTCTTTTGCTTCTTAGTTAATTTTTCACCAATTGTTCTGTCAGCCATAGAGAATTCTTCCAAATCCTTTTGACGACGTTCAAAAACGTATGATTGTGATGGATCTTTTTTGATTTTATCTGCATAGTGCATAACGTAAAAAATACTAATTCCAGTTACCAAAATCAAAAGAATGAAACGTGGAATCAACCCGTCACCAGGTGAAATGTTGATTGTTTGTGAAGCAACACCAGTCGCAAATGGGTTAACTGTTGAAGCCAAACATCCAACTTGTGAACCAATTAAAGCTAGAGAAATCGCTGTGATCGAGTCGTAACCAACACTGATCATAACTGGGATCAAGATTGGGTAGAAAGCAATTGTTTCTTCACCCATACCATAAGTAGAACCACCGATGGCAAATAATGTCATTAAAATAGGAATAAGTGCCTTTTCTTTACCCTTATACTTTTGAACGGTAGAACTGATACCATCATCCAAGGCCTTAGTCTTATTGACGACACCTAAAAATCCACCGATAACTAGGATAAATAGCGAGACTGAAATTGACCCTTCAGTAACATCGGTACCAACCATTCCGTTGATCGGTGCTAAAAATACGTCCCAAATACCTTGAGGACTGCTTGCGCGGGCTTTGTACGTACCTGCAATAATGTTTCCTGCTTTAGTGGTTGCGTACTCACCTGCTGGTATAATCCAAGTCAAAATGGCAACTAAAATAATTAAGAAGAATAAAATTGTATATGCCGACGGCATTTGCCATTTTTTAGCTTTTTTTCCCATGAATCAACCCTCCTATATATATTTATAATATAGTTTCAGGATATACGATAAAATAAACTATTACAATGGTTTCCATGGAAATATTTGTAAATAAATTTTCCTTTAATGCCAGTTGTGTAAACGATTACAAAATATTACAATATTATTAGATTTAAGAGGGAGACATTAGAATGACTGATACGATCGAATTCGGAAAAAGAATCAATCATCGTCCATTAATTGTCAGTTTCATTGGAAGTTTTTTCGTTGGTGGTTTGGGGTTAATCGCTAACATTAAAGTAGCAATAATATCATTTTTGGCAGTTTTATTTTTGTTACTTTGCATCTATTTTCCAGTCAATTTACCAAAAATATTTGGTCATTGGCAATTAGAAAATCATGGAATTTCGTACTACAAAATGAACTCATACTGGGATAAATTGAAAATGATCCTTTTTCCTAATCGGACTGAATTTCAATTTATCAGTTATTCACAGATCAAAGGGTTCGAAGTAATTGAACGTGAAAATCAATATGATTTAAATAATCTTTTGACCATTAAACCTGCAAAGCAGTCATTCTTACCTTTTTTGCGTAAGCCATTTTTACTGCGACTCGAAATCAATCAAGATAAAATTGATCTGGACTTGAGTTATAATCAGTTTCACGATTCCAAAAATACTTTGTTTCGTTTGAGCAATGTCTTAAAAAAGTTAGCTGAGAAAATAGATTAATTCAAAAATAGCCTCACTAGAACGTTGTAATAGATTCTAGTGAGGCTTTTAATTTTCATCTCAGTTTCCTTTAATTTAGGCTCAAATGTCCTAAGAATTCGCTTTTTTGTAAGTATTCAGCTTTTCTTTGCTTTAAACGATTTTCAAAACCTTGGCAAAGATATTTTTCTTCAGCAGTTTCGGGAATAATTTCAGGAATTTCCATTTTGTCATTGGATTTTAAGACTATTAACGTGCAAAAACTGGTAAAAGCAATTTCTGGTTTATCAGTTTTTATGTCACGACTAATAATTTTCGTAAAGACTTCTACTTGCCGATTATGCACGCCCGTCACAAAAGATTCCATCTTGACATACTTGTCGGTTGTAATCGGACTCCAAAAATTGACATGGTCATACCCAGCTGTGGCAATCTTGCCTTTAACGAACTTAAAACTGGCTAAACCAGCATTCTCATCCAATAAACTCAAAGTTTTGCCACCAAAGAGTGTCTTCTTATCATTTAAATCCTTATCAAAAATAATCCGTTCACTAATAGTTTTAGTCTGTTGACATGTTTTTTGACTCATAATCTACCTCTCTAAAGATATTCTAATGGTAGCTACTAATTGGAACAATCTTTTTTAACAAAAAGTTAACCGCTACCAAATAAATTATATTATGATAGTAGTAACACAACTATCGGAGGAAATTATGGCGTTTTTATTGTGGTATACCAACTATTTTGTAGACATTAGTTCTGATAATTTAACCGATCCTAAGAAAATCGCTGCTTTTGAAAAACTTGGCGACATTTTTACTAATGGTGATTTTTCATCCTGGCACGTTAAATCACAACTAGATGAGGAAGACTTTAACAGACATTTGAATAAACTATTAACTGAGAACACTGAGATCAATCCCAATGATGTAACCGTTACCAAGGGTATTGATGGTGGTCCTCTTAAAATGCTATAAACGAACCTAGATTATTTTAGGTTCGTTTTTTGATTAAAATTTTTTCAAAATCTGTTCCCATACATAAGTAAAAAGTTATATAATATATAAAATTAATTTAAAGAGGGAGTTATTTATGATTTTAATCGCACTTTCAGCTGTTATTTTGCCGCTTATTCTTTTGGGCATTCTCAACATGCCGGCTACCAAGGGTATGTCGATCAGTGCAGCAATTGTTTTACTAGAAGGTTATTTCTTTTGGAAAATGCCTAGTAAAGTTCTTTTGGCGTCAATTTTCCAATCCATCCACAAAGCTTTACCCATTCTTTGGATATTATTTGGTGCCTTGATGATGTTGAATATTTTGCAACATACCGGAGCAATTGATCGTATCAACTCTGGTTTCCATCAAATTTCTGGTGATATGCGACTCCAATTGATTTTAGTAGCTTTCTTATTTGGTGGTTTGATCGAAGGTGTTTCCGGATTCGGTACGCCAGCAATGGTTACAGCACCTTTGATGATTGCCCTAGGATACTCACCCATGGCTGCAGTCACTTTGTCACTAGTTGCTGATTCAACACCTGCTTCCTTTGGTGCTGTGGGGACTCCTTTAACAGTCGGTTTGAGTAACGTCAGCGACAAGAGTGATTTTTTAAATACCATTGGTCAACGCATCACACAGTTAGACCTATTTTCAGGAACGTTCATGCCACTTTTACTCGTTTTTATGTTGATTTTTATTTTTGGCAAAAACGACGAACATAAAAAGAAAGACTTTCTGACATTAGTACCTTGGACATTATTCATCGGTCTAGTTTACAGTTTATCCGCTTTAGTAGTTTCATTCTTAATCAGTTACGAATTCGTAGCAATCTTAGCACCATTTTTCACGATAATTATTGCTATTATTTCTATCAAATTTAATTTTCTATTGCCTAAAAAGCTTCTCAAAGAACCTTGGACAACTTCAAAAAAAGAAATCAAATCCGACCATTCTATGTCTCTATTGACAGCTTGGTCACCATACATCGTAGTTATTTTATTACTTTTAGCGACAAGAACTATTATGCCTTTAAAGAATTTTTTGACTCAAAATATCAATCTATCTTGGAATAATATTCTCGGTTTCAAACAGATCAATTCGGACTGGGAGTTCCTCTATTCACCTGGTACTTTGTTGACGATTGCCGCTATCATTGGTTTATTGCTTCAAGTTAAATCTCTCAAAGCATTCTTACCTACAGCTAAAAAAGTTGTTTTTTCAATGAAATCTACAGCAATTGCTTTGATTGTAACTTTAATCATGGTACAAATTTTCACTAACTCAGAATTAAATCAAAGTAACATCCCTAGCATGCCAATGTATATCGCCCAAATTATTTCTAAGTACTTATCTTCAGTTTGGATAGTTATCGCTCCATTCCTTGGTCAATTAGGATCATTCGTAACCGGCAGTACGACTGTCTCAACTTTGACTTTCGGACAAATTCAAGCCGACATCGCTACTAAAGCCGGCGTTGGAACTGACTTAGTTTTAGCTGCTCAATTGATTGGTGCAGCTGCTGGTAATATGATCTGTGTTCACAACATTGTTTCAGTCAGTTCAGTCGTTGGACTTACTGGTCAAGAAGGAAATATTTTAAGAAAAACCGCCGTACCGGCTTTGATCTACGGTTTAGTCGTTGGTATCGTTGGCTTTATCTTTACACTGGTTATCTAGCAAAAATCAACAAAATAAGAGCCAAGATTGTGGAAAAACGCAATCTTGGCTCTTATTTGTTATTCATGAAATGATGCACCAGAATTGGCATCCAATTCCACTTTCTTATCTTCGTTAATTGGTGTTACAGCTAAATCTTCAGAATCTCTAATTGGAGCTTCACAAACGTTTTGATAATCATCTGAATTAATAATTTTATTTTCTGATAAATATTGATTAATTTGTTTCATTAAAGTAGGTCCATTATAAATAAAGCCGGTATAAACTTGAACCAAACTTGCGCCTGCAATTAAAGCTGCTTTAGCATCTTCAGGTGTGAATACCCCACCAGAGAACATAATTGGCAAATCAGGAAAAGCTGAATGGATTGCTCTAGTTAAACTCAATGATTTCTTGAAGATTGGCTTACCACTGAGACCACCACCTTCATTTTTATGAGCTGACTTGAGGTTGTCATGAATTGGACTAGGATTTGAAGCTGTATTAGTCAAAATAATTCCATCCATCAAACCATCAGTTTCTTTAATCAATTCAATCAGTTGTTCAGCAGTAATGTCATTACCAAATTTACAAAATACTGGCTCCTTAATGTGCAAATTGTGAATCTTTTGTAACAAATTCTTAGCCACCGGAATCTCTTGTAAAGTTGTGACACCTTTTTGATTAGGACAACTTTGATTCAAAGCGATGTAGTCACCAAAAGAATGAATTTCTTTGATATCTTCAACCATTTCTTCGACCATTTCTTCACTACTCAAACCATGTCCTGGAGCCACACTGATACCAACTTTGACGTGTTTAGGAGTGTTAGCTAAATGACGTCTTGTTTCTTCAACGCCTAAGTTATTTAAGCCCATACGATTGATAATAGCGTTGTCTTCTGGCAAACGAAAGATCCGTTTTTTCTTATTGCCGGGTTGATCATTTTTAGTGATACTTCCGATTTCAACAAATCCTGCACCTAAGGCACCCAAACTATTATAAAATTCAGCTTTTTTATCGAAACCTGCGGCAATACCAATTGGCGAATCAAAAGTAATTCCTTTGACGGTTACTTTAATATTGTCTGGTTTTTTAGCTTGAAACATTGTTTCCAAGACTTCTGGTGTCTTATTAAACAATTTCAAGCCACTAGCTACTAAATGATGATCAACTTCAGGATCACCTTTAAAAATCACTGGACGAACTAACTTATATAGACTCATTATTTACCCCAACTTTCTGGATTTTGATACCATTGTTGCAATAATTCCATATCGCTTTCTTCAACGTAGTCTAATTTTTGAGCTACTTGAATCATGGTTGGATAATCCGTCAACGTAAATAATTTAGTATGCGCATCAGCAAAGTTCTTAGTACTTTCTGGCAAATCATAAGAGAAAATTGCGACAGTTCCAATTACATCTCCGCCCTCTTCTTCAACTGCTTTGACGGCTTTTAAAATACTGCCACCAGTTGAAATCAAGTCATCGATCAAAACAACTTTGTCGCCTTTTTGACAGCGACCCTCGATTTGACTCTTCTTGCCGTGATCCTTTTTTTGCGGACGGACATAGTTCAATGGCAAGTTTAAAATATTAGAAACACCAGTAGCATGGGGAATTCCTGCTGTGGCAACTCCTCCGATAACTTCAGCTTCAGGATATTTTTCTTTGATCAATTCAGCCAAATCATGTGCAATTGTTTGGCGAAAATCTGGATAAGCAATGGTCAAACGATTGTCTGTATAAATCGGAGCCTTAATGCCACTGGCCCAAACGAAGGGTTCTTTAGGATTCAAGGTCACCGCCTTGATCTTTAATAATTGACTGGCAATATTGTTTGCGACTGAGATTTTATCCATTATTTATTCCACTCCTTACAAATATTCATGTATGCTTGATAACCATTTTCAGCTAAAGTAATCGGACGACCAACCACAATGGCATCACTGCCTAAAGTCTTAGCTTTGGCTGGTGTAGCGACACGCTTTTGATCTTCCACTTGTGATGCTTTGGGACGAATACCTGGGGTAACGCATAAAAATTCTTCACTAGTAGCTTGTTTGATCATTGGCACTTCCAAAGCTGATGAAATAACGCCATCGGCTTTGTTATCAAATGCTAATTTTGCTAGATGTGTAACATAATCTTGAGATTGTAGTGGTACTTGTAATTCATTCTTTAATTCAGTTTGTCCTAACGAAGTTAACTGTGTAACGGCAAGTAATTTCGTATCAGAACCTGCTAAACCTTTTTTGGCAGCGGCAATCATTTCAGCACCACCACTGGCATGGACAGTTAGCATTTGAACATCCCATTTAGCAATCATTTCACAAGTTCTCTTAACTGTATTGGGAATATCATGTAACTTCAAATCAAGAAAAATATTGTAACCACGTTCTCTCAAATTTCTAACAAACGGATAACCGAATTGACAAAACATTTCCAAACCAATCTTCAAAAATAATTTTTGTTCCTTAGGAAATTGATTCAAAAAGTTAATACATTCAAAATCATCTGCAAAATCTAACGCTACTATTACTGGCTTATTCATTTTTACCCCTCATTCTCTATTTCGAATAGACTAGTTGTCCATCACAATAAGTTTGTTGCACTGAACCAAAGACCTTTTGTCCGATGAATGGACTGTTGAAACCTTTGGAAATAAAATCAGCTTTATTAATTTCAAATTCATCATCTAGATTGATGATTGAAAAATCAGCTTTTTGTCCAAGCTTAATTTCTCCGGCTTCATTTAAGTCAAAAATCCTACTTGGATTAGTCGACATCAGATTCAATAATTTTTCTAAACTAATGATGCCTGTTTTGACTAAGCGGCTGTACATCAATGGAAAACTCGTTTCGATACCAGTGATTCCAAAGGCGCTCTTTTTAAAACCTTGATTCTTCTCATTTTCAGCGTGTGGCGCATGATCAGTTGCAATCATGTCGATCGTGCCATCTTGCAAACCGCTGATTAAAGCTTGACGATCATTTTCACTACGCAATGGTGGATTCATTTTGAAATTAGCATCGTTTGTCAAAATATCATCTTCACTCAACAACAAGTGGTGTGGCGATACTTCACAAGTAACATTGATTCCAGCATCCTTAGCCACTCTGACCAAATCCACGCCATCTTTAGTTGAAATGTGACAAACATGGTAGTGAACGCCGGTTTCTTTAGCCAACATCAAATCTCTAGCTAATTGTGATGTTTCTGCTACTTGTTGAATGCCTGGCAAACCTAAACGTATAGCTGCAGGTCCAAAATTAATAACACCCTTATTGAAGAGGTTCTTATCTTCCACGTGAGCTGCTAAATGACTGTTGATAGCGGCAATTCTTTCCATGGCATCAAACATCGACTTAGCATTCATGATTCCGTGACCATCGTTTGAAAAGGCGAAGGCTCCTAGCTTGCTTAACTTTTCAATATCAACTAATTCATCACTAGTTTCATCTTTAGTAACTGGTGCGTATTGCAAAGTATGAATAACTGAATTCTTTTTGTTCAATTCAATCTGCTTCGTAAATTTTTCGGCATCATCAGGTACTGGGATAACATTAGGCATCGCACCAACGGTCGTAAAACCACCATGAGCTGAAGCTTTCGTTCCCGTCTCAATCGTTTCCTTATGAACTTGTCCTGGTTCTCTGAAATGGACGTGGACGTCAACTAAGCCTGGCGTAACTAGATTGAACTTAGCATCGATTATTTTACTGCCTTGAGGATGAATATTTTCGGCAATTTTTGAAAACTTGCCATTTTCAATCAAAAGATCACAATTGATTAATTTATTTGTGTAGAACAATTTTGCATTTTTGACCAATAAGTTCATCTTCTGCATTATCTCCTTCTAAAACTGCTTCAATCATTGCCATTCTCATAAAGACACCGTTAGCCATTTGAGGGAAAATATATGACTTGTCACATTCCACAACGTCATCAGCAATTTCTGCTCCTCGGTTAACTGGAGCTGGGTGCATGATCATTGCATCAGGTTTCATCATATTGACACGATTCATATCCAAACCGTATTTTTCAAAATAGTCAGCTTTGGAGAAATTTTTGTTTTCTTCAGCAGAAAGACGTTCATGTTGAACTCTAAGTAACATCACAACGTCCATTTCTTGGCAAAGTTCATCGACACTCATATGTGGTCCAATTTCTGCAAATTCTGGTGTGTACCATGAATCCAAACCGCCAAAGCAAACTGAAGCTCCTAGTCTTGTTAAGATTTCAGCATTTGAATGGGCTACTCGTGAGTGACTCAAGTCCCCGATAATACCAACCTTTAAACCATCGAAACTGCCGAAATGTTCATAAATTGTCATTAAGTCCAAAAGTGATTGTGAAGGATGTTGACCAGTACCATCACCACCGTTGATGATGTGAATTTTTAGATTATGATTATTTACTAAATCTTCATAATACTTGTCTTGGCTGTGACGGATAACTGCTACACTAGCACCGATACTCTCTTCAGTCTTGACAGTGTCATAAAGTGTTTCACCTTTAGAAGTTGAAGATGTTGAAGCCTCGAATTCGATTTCTTTCATCCCTAGCTTCATTTCAGCTACTTGGAAACTAGATTTTGTTCTTGTACTGTTTTCAAAAAATAAATTGATGGCAAATTTATCTTGACCGATTTCTGATTTCTTACCGGCCTTGAAATCAATTGCGGAATCAATTAAGTTCAGTACCTCTTCGTTTGATAATTGTGACATAGAAAGTATATTTTTCATTGTTTTCCTCCAAATTAAAAGGGATAGCTTTTATCCAGCTACCCCTAAAAGTTTGGTGTTCAACCGACCTTTCAGACCTCACTGGATCTATTTAAAAGTTCCCTGACGATTTATTTTTTAGTAAACAAAAAACTTCCTATCCCACAAGGAAAGGAAGTTTACACTTTTTCTGTCTAATGTGTAAGTAACCTTCCAAGCCTCACAGGACTCGATTAAAAGTTTTCGTTGCAAATAATATAAACGATTTCACATTCTCAGTCAATAGTATTAGTTAATTTTTGCTAAGAAATATTTCTTCTTACCACGACGAATTACGATGTACTTGCCGTCAAATGAATCTTTTGGATCGATTTCAGTTGTTGTATCAGTTAATCTCTCACCATTGATTCTGATGGCACCATTTTGAATATCTTCACGAGCTTGACGTTTTGACTTGTCGACGTTAACAGCAATCAAGAGGTCAACTAAATTGATAGGGGCGCTTGAGATTTCTTCACTAGGAACACCGTGGAAGGCTTCAGCAACTTCTTCTGTCGTCAATTCTTGGATTTCACCAGAGAACAATACGTCAGTGATTTTTTCAGCAGTCTTTAGAGCTTCTTCACCGTGAACAAACTTAGTAACTTCTTCTGCCAAAGTCTTTTGTGCTAAACGTTTTTCAGGAGCTGTCTTAACTGCTTCAGCTAATTTATTTATTTCTTCTTTTGACAAGAAAGTAAATTTCTTCAATAAGTTAATAACGTCCTTGTCATCTTGATTGAACCAGAATTGATAGAATTCGTAAGGTGAAGTCTTCTTAGGATCAAGCCATACAGCACCACCAGCAGTTTTACCGAACTTTGTACCATCAGCTTTAAGAAGCAATGGAATTGTCAAAGCATAAACTTTAGCATCTTGACCTTCAGTTTTGTGAATCAAGTCCAAACCAGCAGTCAAATTACCCCATTGGTCACCACCACCAACTTGCAATTGTACGTTGTGTTGACGGTAAAGTGTTAAGAAATCAAGTGATTGTAAGATTTGATAAGTAAATTCAGTAAAGGAAATTCCTACTTCCAAACGGCTGGAAATAATTTCCTTATTCAACATTGTATTAACGTTGAACAATTTACCGTAGTCACGCAAGAAGTCCAAAATACCGATTTGATGAGTCCAATCATAGTTATTAACCATAGTGAAGTTACTGAAGATCTTATTAGCTTGATTACTCAAAGCCTCTACATTGTGGTTAACTTGGTCCATTGTTTGCATAGGACGTTCAGCTTTTTTACCACTTGGATCACCGATTGAACCAGTAGCACCACCGATAACGATATAAGGATGGTGACCAGCTTTAGCGAATCTTTCCAAAGTCATAAATGGCAACAAGTGACCGATGTGCATTGAATCCCCTGTTGGATCCATACCACAGTAAAGTGAGATGGCCTTTTCGTCAACTAATTTTCTCAATCCCTCTTCATCGGATTGTTGATTGATCAGGCCACGCCATGATAATTCATCAATAATGTTCATAAATCTTCCTCCTGTAATTGTCCAAGTCCAAGAAATAAAAAAAGCGCCTCTGCAGTAATTGCAGGGACGCTTTATGCGCGGTACCACCCAAATTCAAGTAATCATACTTGCACTTTATTCCATCAACTGGACGTGAATTTTGATTTCGTATTTCGTGATTTATCCTGCTTGACTCGCACCGACCGTCAATTCTCTGAACTCTGAAATAAATCATTAATTATTTTAAAAATCAAAATCTTATTATAAGTATGATGATACACAGAACCTTAATTTTTTTCAAGGACTTTTTACAAGTTATTGTATAATGTAAGTGTTTTCTACGAGGGGGAAATGCAAATGAAAAAGACACTTTATATCATGCGACACGGTGAAACTTTATTTAATGCTCAAAAAAAGATTCAAGGTTGGTGCGATTCACCATTGACTCAAAGAGGTATTGAACAAGCAAAAACCGCTGGCCAATACTTCAAAGATAATAAAATCCAATTTGACGCTGCTTATTGCTCGACTGCTGAACGCGCTAGCGATACGTTAGAACTTGTAACTGACATGCCATATACGCGTTTAAAGGGCTTAAAAGAGCTTTCTTTTGGTGTCTTTGAAGGTGAACATGAATATTTACATCCCAAAATGGACCCTAAAAAGCATTTTGGCGACTATTACGTCCAATTTGGTGGCGAAGATAACCAAGCTGCGCAAAAGCGAATCGCTACTACTTTGCAAAAAATTATGAATCAAGACAATCAGACAGTCCTAGTAGTTAGTCACGGTGGAGCTATGATGATGTTTTCCGATCTTTGGACTGACATTCAAAAAATTATTCAAAGTGGTTTCACAAATTGCAGCATCCTTAAATTTACTTTTGAAAACAATAAGTTTTATTTTCAAAAAATTATAAATTTTTCAAAATAAAAAATCGACTTTTACAGTCGATTTTTTTATTACATATGATTTTCGATCCAATTCCAAACTTCATCTTTGCCTGATTTAGTTTCAGAACTGAATAATTGTAAGTCATCGGTTTGATTGATATTCATGGTTTTTTTAACTTGACTGACGGTCTTATTCCATTGATTACGTTTAACTTTATCCATCTTCGTAGCCACGATCAATGTTGGAATGTGATAGTAACTAACGAATTGGTACATTGAAACGTCATCATCGCTAGGACTGCGACGACCATCAACTAAAATAACTACCCCTTTTAAAACCTTACGAGTAGTCAAATACTCTTCAATCATCACACCGAATTCTTCACGTTGCTTCTTTGATACTTTTGCAAAGCCATATCCTGGCACATCAACTAGGTATAATTGATCTTCAATTTTGTAGAAATTAAGTGTTTGTGTTTTACCAGGCGTACTGGACGTTCTCGCAAAGCTTTTACGATTGATCAACGTATTAATCAAAGAAGATTTACCGACGTTAGAACGGCCTAGAAGAGCAATCTCAGGGTATCCTTCATCAGGATACTGCTTGGAACTAACTGCACTCAAATTCATCGAAACATTATTTACTTGCATAATTCACCTCAATCTCATAATTTTACCATATTTAATATAAAAAAAGGCTGCCCACTAGGCAACCTCTCCATTTTTCAAAATAACTTCTGGTTCTTTAATCTTTCTAACAGCATCTTTTGTAACTTTAACTGTTTCAATGTCATCACGACCAGGAATATCGAACATCGTATCAAGCATCGTTTCTTCAAGAATCGATCTCAAACCACGAGCTCCGGTATTTCTTTCAATTGACATCTTCGCAATTTCTTTAAGAGCATCGTCAGTGAAAACTAAGTCAACACCATCAAGTACAAGAAGTTCCTTATATTGCTTTACAAGAGCATTCTTAGGCTTAGTTAGAATTTCGACCAAATCATTTTCCGTCAATTTATCCAATGCAGTTACGATTGGAATACGACCGATAAATTCAGGAATAATACCGAATTTCATCAAGTCTTCTGGAATAATTTGTTTCATCAAATTCTTTTCTTCGGCAACACTAGCTTTTTGTTCAGCACCAAAACCAATCGTCTTATCGCCTAAACGATTCTTAACGATTTGTTCAATACCGTCAAAGGCACCACCAACGATAAAGAGAATATTAGTTGTATCAATTTGAATAAGTTCTTGTTGAGGATGCTTTCTTCCACCTTGTGGTGGCACACTAGCAATTGTTCCTTCAAGAATCTTCAAAAGAGCTTGTTGGACACCCTCACCAGAAACATCACGTGTAATTGAGACATTTTCACTCTTCTTAGCGATCTTGTCAATTTCATCAATATATACGATTCCGTGTTCTGCTTTGTCCACATCAAAATCAGCATTTTGAAGTAACTTAAGCAAAATATTTTCGACATCTTCACCAACGTAACCAGCTTCAGTAAGCGTAGTAGCATCAGCAATAGCAAATGGGACCTTCAAAATACGAGCCAACGTTTGAGCTAAGAAAGTCTTACCTGAACCAGTAGGTCCAATTAAGGCAATATTACTCTTTTGAAGCTCTGTCTCACCGTCTTTAAGGTGTTCCATTTTATTAATTCTCTTATAGTGATTATAAACAGCAACTGACAAAGCACGTTTGGCAGACTTTTGTCCAATCACATATTCGTCCAAGATTTTTTTAATTTCTACAGGTGTAGGAATGTTATCTAAATCAAGTGGTGTAGCTTCATTTAATTCTTCATCGATAATCTCTTTGCATAAATCAATACATTCATTACAAATATAGACACCGGGACCAGCAACGATTTTCTTTACTTGATCTTGTGTTTTACCACAAAATGAACAGCTAATCGTGCCAGTATTTTCTGTACTATCAAACATAGTTATTCTCCTTCAATAGTTCCAATACTTTGAAAGTCTAGCATTGTAATAATTAAGAGTAAAGTAATTAGTTTCTAGGTTGTTCGTGATAAAAAGGTTCTAAACTTTCTGGTATTGATGAACAATCAATACCAGTTTTTTTTATACTCTTTGAAATAAAAAAAGAACATCACTGTTCTCGTGTTAAGATTTAAGCGACCAAACCAAATCAAACAGGAGTGAACAATGGTGTCCCAAGACAATTCTATACTATGTGCGCTAGACATAAAAGACAATAATATAAAAAATGTTTCAGTAAAAGATTCCAAAATAAAAAAACATGGTGTTATAAAACACATCAAAGTGGTGAATGCTGAACTATCTTATTCTTTACATAGGTGCCCTCAATGTGGAATGAATACACTAGTTAAAAATGGTAAAAGAACCACTAATGCAAGATTAGCTAGCTTTAATGGTATCGAGTACCACCTAGTACTAAGAAAGCAACGATTCCTGTGTAGGAACTGTGGAAGCACCTGCGGTGCCCACAGTGATCTATTGATAAAAAATCATACTATGACCAAACAGATTAAGAATAGAATCTTTTCCATGGCTAAAGAATCATTTACTCTGTCATCAATAGCTAAAGTCATCGGTATTTCAGCCAATACTGTAAGTAGGATTTTATATAGTAATACCAAAATTCCTAATAGATGTGCGCATTTGCCAGAAAATCTTTGTTTTGATGAGTTTAGATCCGTAAAAAATATTTTTACATTTATCGCCATCGATGCGGATACGCATCGGTTGGTCGAATTGATACATGACAGACTGTCTAAAACAATAACTGAACACTTTATAAATAATTACAGCTTATCGGAACGACAAGCCGTAAAAACCGTATCAATCGACTTAAATGCCAACTATCAATTAGTCGTTCATCGTATATTCCCCAATGCTCGCATTGTCGTAGATAGATTTCATATAGTTCAACTTTGTAGTAGAGCCTTGGATCAAGTACGTATCAATTCTTTAAAAAAATTGCCTGATAAAAAATCTCGTATATATAAAGCGATGAAATCTGATTGGCGTCTATATCATCTTCCAGAGGAAGATGTAGACGATACTCATATAAAATTTATTGTCGGCATAAATGAATTTACGACTATTCAAAATGTCATCGATATAGCTACTGATGAAATACCAATTTTCAAGGAAGCTTATGGTACTTATCAGAGTATTCAAAGATCAATAAGATATCATGACATAAATCTACTTCAAGAAACTACTTCTGGATATAAAAGAAATGGGACTGCAATGGATACAGCCATTACAACGTTACGAAAAAACATAAATTATGTGAAAAATAGTTGCTTATTGCCATATTCCAATGGTCCTCTAGAGGGCACCATTGGAAAGATAAAGAAACTAAAAAGAAATTCTTATGGCTTTAGAAATCTTGAACACTTTATTAAAAGAATAAGACTGATTTGTGCATAGAAAAAGAGCATCCTCGATGAGGATGCTCAATGAGCTCAAAATCATTCATCAATACGATTTGACAAAGAGCCGATAAAAAAAGAAAGCCTTACGGCTTCCTTAAGTTTAACAGCTTTTAGCTTTATTTTTCAACAGCTGAGTCAACGATCAATTCAATTGCCTTCTTAGCAGCAATATCATGAGCTAACATATCATCTGAAAGTGCATTTCTAACTGCTTTTTCTTCCATCTTGTATTCGTCAGCCAATGACTTGATTTCAGCTTTGATTTCATCTTCTGAAGGTTTGATATCTTCTTTAGCAACGATTGCTTCGATAACTAAGTCAGTCTTAACACGTTCTTCAGCATCTTTAGCAAATTGCTTCTTCAAATCGTCTTCTGATGTACCTGTCATTTGGTAGTACAACTTAGGATCGATACCTTGACGACGTAAGTTAGCTAGGTATTGGTTCAATTGATTTTCAACTTCTGTGTCGATCATTGCTTGAGGAATGTCATCGATCTTGGCGTTCTTTACAGCACCTGAGATGGCTTCTTCTTGAATGTTTTCTTCAGCAGTTTCTTTCTTTTGATCCTTGATTTCGTCATGAACCTTAGTCTTTAGTTCTTCAAGTGTGTCAACATTTTCGTCAACATCCTTAGCAAAGTCATCGTCTAATTCTGGCAATTCCTTTGTCTTAACTTCGTGAAGTTTTGTCTTGAAGATAGCTTTCTTACCAGCTAAGTCTTTTGCTTGATAATCTTCTGGGAATGTAACGTTAACGTCAACATCTTCACCAGCTGAGTGACCAATCAATTCGTCTTCGAATCCAGGAATGAATGTACCTGAACCAAGTTCTAGTGAGTAGTTTTGAGCACTGCCACCGTCGAATTCTTTACCATCAACAGTACCAACGTAGTCAATGATTACTGTGTCGCCTTTTTCAGCTTTACCATCTTTAAGAACTAATTCAGCTTGTTGCTTTTGTAGTTCTTCTAAACGAGCTTCAACGTCAGCTTTCATAACATTACGTTTTTGCTTCTTAACTTGAATACCCTTGTAGTCACCAAGTTCAACGTCAGGTTTAACTGTAATTACAGCAGTAATAGCCCAAGGCTTGCCCTTTTCCATTGATTCAACGTTGATTTGTGGTTGATCAACTGGTTCTACTTTAGTTTCATCAACAGCACTTTGATATGCAGCAGGTAAAACAGCGTTTAAAGCGTCTTCGTACAATGCTTCTTCTCCGTACATACGGTTGAAGATTTGACGAGGTACTCTACCTTTTCTGAAACCAGGTACATTTAAGCTCTTCTTAACACGGTTAAATGCAGTATCCAAACCTTGTTTGATTGTGTCTTGGTCAATTTCAAATTTCAATTCACCAGTATTGTTTTCTTTTTTTGTAAATTTAGCCTTAGCAGACATTTATATTATCCCTCCGGTATTTCAACGATCTCATACTTTGTAATATTACCCTAAATTAGCAATATTGTAAACATTCGTCGTCATTTCTAGGTAATTTTAGACATCATTGTTACATTATAAAATACTTTGCAGCATTTTTGAATATTTAAGCATAAAAAAAAGAGTTGGATTAACCAACTCTTTAAAATCATTACCACTTAGAATTAGTCTAAGATTTCTGTAACAACTCCGGCACCAACAGTACGGCCACCTTCACGAACAGTAAATCTTGTACCTTCTTCAATAGCAACTGGAGCAATCAAGTCAACTTCGAAAGTAACTTGGTCACCAGGCATAACCATTTCTACACCATCTGGTAGTTCAATAACACCAGTAACATCAGTTGTGTGGAAGTAGAATTGTGGACGGTAATTTGAGAAGAATGGAGTATGACGTCCACCTTCTTCTTTACTCATGATATAAACTTCACCCTTGAACTTGTTGTGAGTCTTGATTGAACCTGGCTTAGCAAGAACTTGTCCACGTTCAACTTGGTCACGGTTAATACCACGTAGTAAAATACCAACGTTATCTCCGGCTTCACCAAGATCAAGAGTCTTACGGAACATTTCTAGTCCTGTAACAGTTGATTTTTCAACTTCTGGCTTCAAACCAACGATTTCAACTTCGTCACCGATCTTAACTTCACCACGATCGATACGACCAGATGCAACAGTACCACGACCTGTGATAGTGAAGACATCTTCAATAGGCATCAAGAATGGCTTTGTGTTATCACGTTCTGGTGTTGGGATGTATTCATCAACAACATCAAGAAGTTCTTCAACGTGTTTTACTTCTTCAGGGTCTCCTTCAAGAGCCTTCAAAGCTGAACCACGTACTACAGGAATGTCATCCCCTGGGAAATCGTATTCTGATAGAAGTTCACGAACTTCCATCTCAACTAGATCAACTAGTTCTGGGTCATCAACAAGGTCAGTCTTGTTCAAGAAGACAACGATGTATTCAACACCAACTTGACGAGCAAGCAAGATGTGTTCACGAGTTTGTGGCATAGGACCATCAGTTGCAGCAACAACAAGGATGGCACCATCCATTTGTGCAGCACCAGTGATCATATTCTTAACGTAATCAGCGTGTCCTGGAGCATCGATATGTGCATAGTGACGCTTTTCAGTTTCGTATTCAACGTGAGCAGTGTTGATTGTAATCCCACGTTCCTTTTCTTCTGGGGCCTTATCGATATCAGCGTAATCTTCAGCTTTAGCTAAACCTTTGTCAGCCAAAATCTTAGTGATTGCTGCTGTTAAAGTAGTCTTACCGTGGTCAACGTGACCAATTGTCCCAATATTTACATGGGGCTTTGTTCTCTCATAATGTTCTTTTTCTGCCATTACAAAGAATCCTCCTAAAATTTCATTTCATAAGATTGATCCAAAGAAAATGTTCTTTAGACGACTCTTTACTGAAAAATTATACTACTTTCAGAGGTGAAAGCAAATTAATTCAACGCAAATCACCGACTAAAAATATACTCTTTGGATTATACGGGGCGTAAGCATAATTGTAAATACTCAAAGCGAAAAAAGTTCAAAAAATTCACTCTTGAAAGGCATCAATCAAATTATCAAACCTTTTTAGCCAAGTTTTTACATTATCAAGCCCCTGATTATCACTTACTTGTGAATCATCAACTAAACCATACCTTAAAAGCATCGCTTTTGTCCAGAGTTCAGGGCTTTTTATTATTTCTTCCCCAAAAGGATAGACAAATGCAGCATAAAGTGACAATTCACCTTTAAAGTTTTCCAACTGAGTTTCATTTTTATCAGTCAATAATTTTTCTAGTTCGTCACACATTTTCAAATAGACATCAGTTGACATAATAGGCATTAACTTGCTTGGATTGCAAGTTTTATTTTCGCCATAAAAGGAAATATCGATATTTTCATCAAGTCCAAGCTTCAATAAATTCTCCAATGCTTCACTCTTTAAAAGCGGATGTAACAAGGGATTATCCAATAAAATCTTGGCATTTTCGATATAATCTTCTTTTTTAAATTCTCGTAGCTTCCGCAATAATTGAATTTGTTCACTTGTTGATTCAGTTACGATCGATAATAGACGTTTAGTTATCTTTTCCTTTTCAGGCTTAAAAATACGTTCATGTCTATCTTCAGAAATTTGAATCCGTTTAACGACTTCATCTAGAAAGTCCTGTTTAATACTTGGTATCGGATTAGCATCATAGAAATTCAATAATTGATTGGCTAGCAAAAAATCATTATTTTCTAAAATAATGTCCAATGCCATTCGAGCTGTATCGGGCTCACTGAGGTAGTAATTAAAATAATCTAAAATAACCGCCTCAGCATCCCCAGGCCTTTTTTGATTTAATAAAGAAGCTGCCAATCCCTTATTAATATCAAACGTTTGCTCCATCGCATAGGCTTGCGTAAATAAGTCGGTTGACTCTTCCCAATCACCTTGATCAAAGGCATCTTGAGCTTGATCTAGGATTTTTTTTAGATTATCTGAGTCGCTCATAAAGTACCTCAACCATCTCTGAATAAATTACTTATTCTATTTTTTTGCTTTTGATTTAGACTTTCTGTGTCTATTTTGGTTCACTTCCATGATTACTGGCAAAATAACAGGATGACGGTTAGTTTGTTCATACAAGAAGTGATTCAACTTTTCACGAACATTTTGTTTCAAATCTGACCAATCGAAATCTTTGCTTGTTTGCATGTAGTCAATGATCGTATTCACAATAATATCTGAACTTTCGCTCAACAAATCACGACTAGCACGCATATAAACGAAGCCACGAGCAGTTATTTTTGGCTTAGCGACGACTTTCTTCTTTTTACGGTCAATTGTAGCAACTGCAATAAAGACCCCGTCTTCGGCCAATAATTCACGATCACGAAGCACAATACTACCAATATCACCAATACCGATACCATCGATCATAGTATCTCCAGCGTCAACGCCTTTTCCTTGATAAAATTGGCCATTTTCATAATTAAGAACGTCACCTTTTTTAGTTAGGAAGATATTTTGATAAGGGACACCAGTTTCATGAGCAATTCTAGCGTGAGCATCTAATAGACGATATTCGCCTTGAACCGGAATAACATTTTCAGGATTCAACAGATTGATCATCAATTGCAAATCAGATTTATTAGCGTGGCCTGATGAATGCTTATCATCACTCAAAGCCTTAACTTCTGCTCCGGTACGATAAATAGCATCACGAGCCTTAGCAACAGTTGTTTCCATAGCATGTGAAGGTGTTGTAGCAATAAATACTAAATCTCCCTCTTCAACTTGGAACTTAGTTTTAGCAGCAGGATTGGCCATCTTACGTAAGACCTTGATTGGTTCACCCATCTTGCCAGTTTCAATAATAACTAACTTGTTCTTATCGACGTTCTTTAGTTCCTTAGGTTTAACTAATAATTCCTTATTCTTGATAGTTAGATAATTCAACTTCATCGCTGTCTTCAAAATCTTCTCAGCGTCAGTTCCGGACAAAAAGACTCTTCTACCCGTTTTATCGGCTGCATCTAAGACTTGTTGCATTCTTTGAATGTTAGAAGCAACTTGAGCTACGATAATTCTTCCTGTGTGGTAGCTAAAGGTATCAAAAATATATTCATAAATATCTTTTTCGCTGGAATTTTCATAAGGTGATTCCGCGTTGGCAGAGTCACTTAATAAAGCTAAAACACGTTCACTACCAATTTTGGCAATACGACCATAATCTGTTTTATAAATTGGAGCAGCAGCTTGATCAAATTTGAAATCACCAGTGTAAACAATTTGACCTTCACTTGTCTTGATAACGATTCCTAATGAACCAGGAATTGAGTGCGTTGTCTTGAAAAATGACACTGAGGCCTCATTAAAGTCAATGGCTGTATTTTCATCAATAACATGAAAATCTGAAAACTTCTTACTGCGACGATCATTTGCACAAACGATTTTAGCAAGTTCAATTGACATCTCTGAACCAAAGACCGGAATATCATATTCACCAATCAAATATGGCAAAGCTCCAATCGCATCAGCATGTCCGTGTGACAAGAAAATTCCTACTACTTTATCAATGTTTTTCTTGATGTAAGTCATATCTGGTACAACAACATCGATTCCATAAAGATCATTATCAGGATATTGCAACCCAATATCGAGGATATAGATCTCATCATTTACTTCTACTGCGTACATATTTTTTCCATTTTCGCGTACGCCACTTAACAAAATTATTTTAATTTTTTTATCCATTTTCATCTCTCATTTCATTAAAATAGCATAGATCATAATATTCTATTGTGATTTTAAAGTCTTTTAAGACTATTTAAGCTATACCTGTTTTTTATTCTACCATATCAACAGTGTTTTAGAGAAAATAAGCAAAAAAAATAGGAGTTCCATAATGGAAACTCCTAAAATAATTATTAACGACGTAGACCTAATGACTTGATTAATTCACGGTAACGTTGAACATCCTTGTTACGTAGGTAACTTAGCAAGTTACGACGGTGACCGATCTTCTTAAGTAGACCAACATATGAGTGGTGGTCTTTCTTGTTAACCTTCAAGTGGTCGTTAAGTGCATTGATATCATAAGTTAATACAGCAATTTGTACTTCTGGAGAACCTGTGTCTCCGTCTTTACGTGCATATTGCTTGATAATTTCGTTTTTCTTTTCTTTTGAAATAGCCATTTATTTCACCTTTTCCTTATAAATTTAGCCAAACTATGCTTGCGTTGGTGATTCGTCAAACAGAGCATGGTTAACACAACTAATAAATTTACTACAAAATGGATAATTTTGCAATAGCGAAAAAAAATACACAATTCGTTGCATTGCCAATGCGAATTATGTATAATTCTATGTATTGAGTTTTAAAGCTTACTAGGTAATCGGAGGTGAAATTAATGCCACAAATTAAATCAGCTATGAAACGTGTAAAGACTGCAGAAAGCGCAAACCTTCGCAACAATGCACAAAAGAGTTCAATGCGTTCAGCAATCAAGAACTTTGAAACATCAGCTGCCAAAAACGCTGACAACAAAGATGAATTGTTCAGAACAGCTGTCCGTGCTATTGACATGGCTAAGTCAAAAGGCCTAATCAAGGCTAACAAGGCTGCTCGTGATAAGTCAAGACTTGCAAAATTGAATTAATGATAAGCAGCCAGAAGGTTGCTTTTTTATTTTGTCCAAAAAGGGATCCAGATATTAATCTGGGTCCCTTTTTATGCATGTTTAGCAATAAATAGATCAAATAGTAATTCTTTATCGCCCTGTCCTGATTTAATTTGGTAATCAAGATTCACACAATCAGAATACATTACCTGAAGTCGTTTGCGATTCAATGCCTTAGCTTGTCGATAAGAATATTTAACCCGATAAGGATTCAAACGTAGATTCTTGGCAATCGTTCCTTCCGAAAGTCCTTTTTCTGATAGAATTTGAATTTGAATCAACAATCTGAGTTGTGAAATGATAATTGCTACCAATAAAATTGGATCAATTTTTTGCAACAAGAATTGATCATACAATTCTTCAGCTTTATAAATATTCTTGTTGAGAATTTGAGTCGTTAAATCAAAAACATTATCTTCTAAAGATTGAGGAACTAATTCGTTAACCGCTGTCTGGTCAATTTTTTTAGTCTGTAACGAATACAACTTCAACTTAGCTAATTGATTAGTGATCAAAGAATAATTACCCTTGGTTTTATTGACCAGCAATTCCAAAGCGTCAGGATCAATCTCATAGCCAGCTTTATTCAAGTCAGCCTTAATAGTCCGATTCAAAGCTGAACCTTCCATTTGACCAGCATCAACTACTGTTGCCAATTTCTTAAGCTGTTTAGTTATCTTCTTTCGTGCATCTAACTTATCATACGATGCAAAAATCACTAAAATTGTCGATGGTGTTGGGTCTTGAATGTATTTAATCAACAAATCTACATTTTGTTCAATAACATTTTTTGCTCGTTCACCCGTTAAGAAGTATGGATGCTGAGCAAAAACTAAGCGTCGCTCGCCAAAGAATGGTGCTGAAATTGCTTCGTTGATCAAATCAGCAATCGACACTTCTTCCAAATCAAAATTAGAAAAATTCATTTCCCGTTCTTCAGCTGACATAATCTCTTTAAATGACTTTTGGATTTCTTTGATAAAAACTTGCTCTTTACCAGTAATCAAGTAAACATTGCTTAAATTACCTTGTTTTAAATTATTTTTTAGTTCTGTTACCTTCAATCAAGTCACCCTTTAAAAATGTCGTTAATCTCTCCTCATTATTGAAGAAATTATAATACCAAGATATCATACCATATTCAGCTGTATTAAAATATTGGACCTGATGTTTTTTCAGACGTGTCAAAGTCTCTTGATTAGGATGTCCATAACGATTATTAATTCCTGCAGAAATCAAACCAACGCTAGGTTTAGTAACTTGCAATAAATTATCGCCTGTCGAAGTTTTAGAGCCGTGATGTCCTAATTTTAAATAATCAACTTTGAAGCGATATTTTCTTAAAATTTTATTCTCCGATGGGATGTCCAAGTCCCCGGTAAATAACCAACTTCTTTGTTTTATTTTAGTTAACAGCGTCAATGAATCACTATTCTCGCCTTTGCCACTTTTTTGAGGCCATAAAACTTGAAAATTCAAAGTTCCAACTTTTACTTTGTCGCCTTGACGCAGATTTTTGAATTTGATTTGCGGATGCTTTTGGATAGTTCTTTTAATTTTCAGGTCGTTTTCCAATCCAACTCCAAAATTGACTTCCCTAACATCAAATTTGGTCAAAATTGTTTCTAAATTTCCAATATGATCAACATCTTTATGGGTCAAAAACAATTTATCAACGTGGCTGATTCCTTTGGACTTTAAAACAGGCAAAGTATTGAAATCCACTTGATTACCACTAGCATGTTTTGCCCAAGATTTAGTAGGAAACTGAACTTTACCCGCTACATCGATCATCACAACTTTTCGATTCAATGGCGTAGTAATTAAAATACTATCTCCCTGTCCAATATCGATCAAATTAACCGAACCAGTAAGTGGAAATTTATTCAATAGGACACATCCCCAAAATATAATCATGTAACTCATCAAGTATCGATTCCAAAAATTGCGACTTTCCACGTAAAAAAGTGTAATAATCACGAGTAATAACACTAGCACGACCGAAAATTTACCAGTAATAAAGGTGAATTGTCTATTTAAAGCTAAGCCGTCTAAAAATCGATACAACGAGTCAAAAATTTGATTAACAAAATTCCATAATGGCCATTGAACTGTAAAAGCAGAAATTATCGTAATTGGTAAAATCACCGTCATAAATAATGGTACAAAAACAATATTCACGATAAGAGTCAACCAATTGAATTGGTATGTATAAAAGCAAATTAAAGGAAGACTGACCAGATTCATCTTAAAAGTCGCTAATAATAAATTTGTTCCTTCATATAAATATAAAATTGTAAAAGATAACAAGAAACTCAACTGTCCACCCATTTCGATCATGGCAAATGGATAAATCAACGTACAAACTAGCAAGGTTAGACTAAATAAATCTAACTTACTGACCGATATTTTTAGTTTCTTCAAAATTATCGCCAGCATTGCTAGGACGATTGCTCGCCAAATACCGCTCTTTGAACCTACTAACAATCCATAACACGGTAAAATCAATAAAAATACACCATCCACCCAATCCACTGGAATTTTAAAAAATGAAGTTATCTTTCTCAGAAAAGTTAGAATCACTAGCACATGCAATCCTGATAGACTGAACAAATGAATAATCCCTAAAATACTCAAAGTTTTAAGAAAATCCTTTTCCGCATTAGGGACATAGCCTACTAATAAACTTTGTGCATGAATTTTTAACCACTTTGGTAATCGTGACAAATGATTGATTATATGTATTCGTAAAACATTTATTTTTTCTGATATTGTTTGTGGTTGAGCTGTCTGCAAGTGATCGACATTTTTTAAATTAACTTGGTAAAAAACACCTTTGTGTTGTGCATATTTTTTAAAATCAAATTCTCCTGGATTCCGTGGCCCTTGCAATGGTTGCACTTTAGCCACTTTTACTTGAGCTATTGTTAATTCAGATAAATTTTTCCAGACCTTTTGTTCTTTTTTAGTCTTAATTCGATAAATAAAACGCATATTTTGTGTAGCTTTTAGCTCGCCACTCAAAATATCACCATTCACTGATATTTTATCCGGAGAAAAAACAGCCGTTCGAAAATTTTCTGGTTTTGTTTTTTGTATGAAGCTTTGACAACGAATACCCGTAATCACAGCTAATACGATTGTGACAATTAACACTACTAACTTTTTTAAACAGAGTAATCTGACTATTAAAATTAACACTAAAAGCCAAAACCATGAAGATTCAAACATTGCTGCCACGACAATACCCATCATAATTGCCGGAAAAATAAAATAATTTTTCATAAGCTAAACAGTCAATTGATCTTTCAAGGAATCCAAACTCTTTTCACCAATGCCAGATACCTTAGTCAAATCATGTAAATTTTTAAAATTACCATTTTTCTCTCGAAAGGCAATGATTTTTTCAGCTTTCTTAGGTCCAATCCCAGTGACATTCTTAAAATCTTCAACTTTTGCATTATTAATATTGAGTTTTTCACCTTTAGCGGGTGCACCAGTTACTGACGCAGTACTATTGCCAATGACTGGTACATAAATTTGCATTTGATCAGTAACTCGTTTAGCTTGATTGATTTGCTTAGTATCAGCATTATCTGCTAAACCTCCTGCCAATTGAATTGCTGCTTGAACTAAAGAATTTTCTTTAAGCTGATAAACACCAGGCTTTTTCACTGCACCTTGAATATCAACTGCTACTAATTTATTTTTGGGAGCCGAGGTTTCCTTCTCAACAACCTTTTTAGAAGTTTTAAATTCAGTTTTAATATCATTTTTGGCTACTGGAACTCGATTACCCCACCAATAGCCTCCAAATCCTAATATCAAAACACCTATAACAATGACTACCATCTTATTACGCTTAACATAGTCTAAAAATTCATTCATTTTTATCACCTCAAAAAAAATTACGAAAAAAAACAGCCCTTATTTGGACTGTTTCGTTTTTTCAAGATAATTAATTGCATCGTTCAAATTCTTCACAGGAACGATCTTCATCTTAGTATGAATTTTTTTAGCGGCACGTAAAGCTAAGTGGTAGTTATTAACGTAGCCTGGTTCATATTTCTTAATCAATTTAGTAACCGGATCATCGGGAGCAAAGAAAATCGTTGCCCCTTCTTGAGAAGCAGCATAAACCTTTTTCTCAATCCCACCGATTGGACCAACTGTACCGTCGGGAGAAATAGTTCCCGTTCCGGCAATCGTACGACCAGCTTTTAGATTATTGTTCGTAATCTGTGAATAAACTTGTAAAGTAAACATCAATCCAGCCGACGGACCACCAATACTACCCGCATCGATCTTAGTAGCCGGCTTCCCTTTTGCTTCAGTATTATCAGTTAAAGTAATTCCTAAACCAAAGCGCTTAGTATCAGCTAGCTTAACTAATTTTCCGCTAGCAGTCTTTTGCTTGCCATCACGAGTAAATTTAATTTTTACTGTTGATTTCTTGTTTTGCTTTTTGACGTACTTAATAAATTGATCAGCATTATTGAAATGGTAGCCGTTGATCGACGTAATCGTATCGCCAATTGCTAGTTTATTCTTAAAATCAGAATTATCCATTACATCCATGACATACACACCCAAATACTTTTTCGTAAATGGTTTATCAGCCTTAGAATATGCAGCCTGGATGGCATTGTTCGTAGCTGATTTCATGTAATACTGTTGAACGCGTAAGTACTCTTCATTCGTTTCGTCACCCATCAACTCTTGTTGCGAATAAATAGTCTCAAAGTTATTGCCAACAGATTTCAAAAGTGTAAATGGCGTTCCATTAACAATTCCGACGGTGGTCAATAGCAAATTACCCTTTTTTTGGTCATGTTTGCCAGCCACTTTAACGAACTGTGAGGTATCTTCAGCTGACCCCGGTACTTCCAAATAATATTTAGTTGGATAGAAGAAAAAAGCTACCACAACTATGAAAATAAAAATAGCACCAAAAACTTTGTTTCTAGTTTTGTTGAACTTCAAAATGAATTATTCCTTCCTCAACTTCTTTATCAATGCTTTGGCAACAGCTGGAGGAACAAATTCAGAAATATCGCCACCAAATTTTGCTACCTCTTTCATCATTGATGATGATATCGTAGCATACTTGCCATTAGCTAGCAGGAATATCGTTTCAATATTTTTATCCAAAACTTTATTGATTGAAGCAACTCCTGATTCATAACCAAAATCATCTGGATTACGCATGGAACGCACTAAGAAATGTGCTCCTAAATCCTTAGCCAACTTAGTAGACAGTTCATTTTTACCATCAAAAATTTCAACATTATCTAAATCAGCAATTTCTTCTTCAATAAAAGCTTTTTTCTCTTGATACGTAAATAAGTAATTTTTTGAAGTATTCGTCATTGGTACAACATACAATTTGTCGAATAATTTAGCTGACCGACGAATAATATCCAAATGACCATTGGTAATTGGATCAAAACTTCCCGCATAAAGACCAATTCTTTCAGACATTTTAACCTCCAAATCGATACATTGCTACTTTAGTATCTTTGTATCTTTTTTCTTTAATCAATTCAATCTGTTCTAATTCTAGATCTATATCGTAATCTGTTTCATCGACAATAATTGCCCCATCATTTAACAGATCATTAGCGACCAAATCAGAGATGATTTGTTCTGTTATCTTCATCCGATATGGCGGATCTAAAAATACTAAATCAAATTTGATCTTTTCATCTTCAAACTTCTTCAAAGCTTCAGTCGCACTAGACTTAATTACCACAAAGCTGTCTTCTTCACGAGTTTTTTCGACGTTTTCTTTGATCGTATTGATGGCTTTATAAGCTTTATCGACTAAATAAGCTGTTTCATAACCTCTAGAAACGGCTTCAATACCTAAACTACCTGTACCAGCAAATAAATCTAGGGCATTTCCATCAACCATGTAAGGAGATAGCATGCTAAAGACAGCTTCCTTAACTTTGGCCGAAGTTGGGCGAGTGTTATTAGTTGGCACTGCCTTTAAATTAAGTCCTCGAAATTTACCTGAAACTACCTTCATTGATCTTCCTCTTCAGTATCCTTAGATTTTAAGACAAAATGTTCATCTAATTCTTTTCGATGAGCTAATGCCACACGTTTGACATATTTTTTAGAAATCAATTCTTTTCTAACTTCTGAAGCTTTTTCCGAATTGACGTATAACATAACATACTTCATTTTGGGAGAAGTGTAATAAATTGTTCCATAACGTTGCAATTTCTTTCTCCTCTTTAGTGAGTAGACCCAGACATACAGCGCCTGACGTTCCACTTTTTTGTACATAGAATCACCTTTTTTTCATTTTTTCAAACTTAGTTGTTGCTTCAAGGTTCAAGACGATTCCTAACGCGACTGATAAAATCAATAAACTGGACCCACCATAACTAATAAATGGCAAAGTAACCCCAGTCAAAGGAATCAATCCTAACAATCCACCAACGTTTAAGATAATTTGGGCCAAAATCATCGTTGCCACACCATAATAAACTAATGAATTATAAGTTTTTTTAGAACGAAAACCCAAGGAAATCATTCTCAAAATAATAATCAGCAATAAACCTAAAATAAAAGCCACACCAACTAAGCCTAATTCTTCACTGATAATCGACAAAATAAAATCAGTGTGTGGTTCAGGTAAATAACCACGCTTTTGAATACTATTTCCTAAACCAGTACCAAAAAATCCTCCATTACTAATTGCATAAAAAGAATTAACTAGTTGCGCCCCAGATTTTTGTTCCAATTGAAATGGATGCTGCATAGCCAAAAATCGTTGGTAAGCATAATTTGTTTTTACAAAATTAGGTGGAAACTTTGTGATCATAACAACTACAGCAATAAAAACTGTTAACAAAACGCCGCTTAGCTCAGCTATTAATTTTCCTGGAATAGTTGACGAAGCTAATAATACTAATGTTATCAACGACAAAATCAAAGCTCCACCAATATCTGGCTGTACAAGTACCATGATAATAATTGCTGCAACAATCATCATTGGTTGTAAAACTTCATGAAAAACTTCTTTCCAACCTTGTTTTCTGATCAATCGATTTTGTTTATTGGTCAATACTAATGCCAAAAACATAATCAAAAACAATTTGGCAAACTCTAAGGGTTGAAAGTTAAATATTTTCAAACTGATCCAAGCAGAAGCCCCATTAACACGACTACTAGGATCAACAAAAGCGCGTCCTAACAAATAAAACAACGAACCTACTGTAATCAGCATTACTATACTCAAAATTCGCTGACTCTTTAGAATTCGCTCTTTCAGCATAAAAGTTACATAACATAGAAAAATCCCCAACACCGCATAGATGGCCTGCTTAATCAAATACTGATTAGTGCTACCGCCAGACATTAAAGAATTATAAAAACTGGCTGAATACACCATTACGATGCCTATACCCAATAACAGAATATATGGAATCACGATCCATAAGTCTATCTTCTTTAATTTTTTCACATTTTAACTCCTAAAATCTGATATAACGATTATACCACCAAACAAATAGATAAAAAAACTCCGCATAATCGAACCAAAAAATCAAAACAAAAAGGGCTGAAGACTACTGTCCCCAACCCTTAAAATAATCAATTATTAGTTATTCTTCTTTTGTTTGTCAAACTTCTTACGTTCGTTTGTGTTCAAGATCTTCTTACGTAATCTAACACTCTTAGGTGTTACTTCACAAAGTTCGTCTTCGTTTAGGAATTCGATTGATTGTTCAAGTGACATATCCTTAGGTGTCTTGATTGCAGCAGCGTGGTCTTTACCAGCAGCACGAGTATTTGTAAGGTTCTTACCCTTTGTAACAGTAACAGCGATATCTTGATCACGGCTACTTTCACCAACGATCATACCTTCGTAAACATCAACACCGGCACCGATGAACAATGTACCACGATCTTCAACTGATTGTAGTGAATAAGTAGTTGATGGACCTTGGTTAATTGAAACCAAAGCACCAGTTCTTCTACCTGGGTTCCAGTTCTTAACAACTGGTTTGTATTCTGAGAATGTGTGGTTCAAAATACCGTAACCACCAGTCATTGACAAGAACTCTGTTGAGTAACCAATCAAACCACGTGAAGGTGCAGAGAAAATAAGTTTTGTTTGACCATTTCCTGTACTTTCCATGTTTTCCATGTCACCTTTTCTTTGAGCCATTGAATCGATAACTGAACCAACGTATTCGTCAGGAGTATCAATTGTAACCTCTTCGAAAGGTTCACACTTTTGGTTATCAATAGTCTTGTAAATAACTTCTGGACGTGATAGTTGCAATTCGAAACCTTCACGACGCATTTCTTCAACAAGGATTGACAAGTGAAGTTCACCACGACCTGAAACCATCCAAGCACCAGCTTGATCAGTATCTTCAACCTTCAATGAAACATCAGTGTGCAATTGTTTCTTCAAACGGTCTTCGATCTTTCTAGCAGTAACTTCTGTACCTTCACGGCCAGCAAATGGTGAATTATTTTGTAAGAACATCATCTTCAATGTTGGTTCATCAATACGTAGCAATGGAAGTGCTTCTTGATGGTCAACTGGTGTAACAGTTTCACCAACGAAAATATCTTCCATACCAGAAACAGCAATTAAGTCTCCAGCTTTAGCTTCATTGATTTCAACACGCTTCAAGCCCATGAAACCAAATAACTTGGTTACACGGAAGTTCTTTGTAGAACCGTCAAGTTTCATAACAGTAACATTGTCACCAACCTTGATCTTTCCACGGAAGACACGTCCAATACCGATACGACCAACGTAATCGTTATAGTCTAGTAGAGCAACTTGGAATTGTAATGGTTCATCTGAGTTGTCGATTGGTGCAGGGATTGTCTTCAAAATTGTGTCAAACAATGGATCCATTGTGTGTTCTTGTTTAGCAGGATCATCTGAATAACTTGATGTACCGTTGATAGCTGAAGCGTAAATAACAGGGAAATCAAGTTGTGAATCATCAGCACCTAATTCGATAAACAATTCAAGTACTTCGTCAACAACTTCTGCAGGACGAGCACCTGGTCTATCAATTTTGTTAATAACAACGATTGGTGTTAAGTGTTGTTCCAAAGCTTTCTTCAAAACAAAACGTGTTTGAGGCATTGTACCTTCATATGCATCAACAACTAGCAATACACCATCGACCATCTTCATGATACGTTCAACTTCACCACCGAAGTCCGCGTGTCCTGGTGTATCCAAGATATTGATCTTCTTACCCTTGTAATCAACAGCTGTATTCTTTGAAAGGATTGTGATACCACGTTCTCTTTCAATAGCATTTGAATCAAGCGCACGGTCTTGGATTTCGTAGTGCTTTCCTAGTGTGTCTGATTGTTTTAGCATTTCGTTAACTAATGTAGTTTTACCGTGGTCAACGTGAGCGATGATCGCAATGTTTCTAATATCTTCTCTTCTCTTAGTCAAATTAGTTCTTCCTTCCATAAATACGTGTTTAGATTACTTGCAATAAAAAAACTGTGAATGACTGTCACAGTTCACTAACGCGCTTTAAGTGTCTTTAGTGCTTCAGAAGCAACCTTCTGAGTACCAACTATTACGACTTGTGATTCTAACATATTTATTGGGGAATCGTCAATACTTACGACACTCATCCCCGCTGCTTCACACAGAACGCGTCCAGCGGCTAAATCCCAAGGAGCTAAGTATGACATATACATGACTTCTTTTCCAGTTAAAAGATGTCCGAAAATAATTCCGGCACTACCATAAACTCTTAGCCCACTGCTCTTTTTAACGACTTCTTGAACATCAAATTTATTCGCCAAAGCCATTGGAGCTGATATGTCAACTAGCCCTTCTATCAAAGGTAAATCCTTTGGGGAATCAATCGGTGTTTGATTGATAAATAACCCAATTTCCTTACCACCATGATAAATTTCATTATCCATAACGTCTATGATAGCACCAATTAATGGTTCACCGTCAATGTAAGCGCCAATCATTGAAGCGAAATCGCCACCGCGCTTCACAAAATTCATCGTACCATCAATAGGATCGACAAAGAAAACCAAGCCTGACATATCCTTAACCAAATCGCCATAACCTTCTTCACTGACGATTGTAGCCTCTGGATAAGCTTTTTTAATTTCTGAATTAACGAATTGCTCAGTCTTTTTATCAAAATTAGTTACTAGATCATTACGATTTTTTTTCGTACCGACGGACATTTTTTTAATAGAATCTTCTCGTAAATTGGCTCCGACCTTAGTTAACAATTCTACTAAAAATGCATCGATCTTTTTACTATCTACGTTCATTTCGAATCCTGACTTTCTCACTGTTTTTAGCTTTTTGACATTGTTTGAAGACTTGATAAATTGAATAGCCCGACTCTCTTTCAAATTCTTTGTCGAGACGTTTTTGCTCCATCTTCATGGGCACTACTTGTTGGAACGAGCGGTATTTTTGCAAAAATTCATCCCGCTTGACACCTGACTCATAGGCCTTTTCGACGGCATTATATAAATCTATTACGGTCACGATATCTTCTTGACTCCAAGTCTCATCAAGCGGATAGCTGTAATTATCTTGCATTGAAATAACCCCTTTCATTTATTCTACTATACAAAAAAAGCGATGCAATTGCATCGCTTTTAGTCAAATCATTTTATTTAGTTTACAAAATATCCTATTTTGGTTTCTAAACGCAAGACTGATTTAAATGTGTGTTGGATAACCAATCAAAATATCGGCAGCTTCTTGAATTGGTTCACCTAGAGTTGGATGTGGGTGAATTGTGAGAGCAATATCTTCAGCATTTAGCTGACAATTAATTGCAACACTCAATTCAGAGATCAAATCACTAGCACCAGGTCCGACAATTTGACCACCAAGAAGTGTTCCAGTATCTTTTTGGGCAATCAATTTCACGAATCCTTCAGCAGCATCCAAGGAGACTGCACGGGCGTTGCCGGCAAATGGGAATTTAGCAACTTTGACATCGATACCTTTATCTTTGGCATCTTTTTCAGTCAAACCAACACTAGCTAATTCTGGGTCAGTGAAACAAACAGCTGGAACGCCAATGTAGTCATTAGCTGTATTCTTACCAGAAATAGCACCTGCGGCAGTTTTAGCTTCAAAGAAAGCCTTATGAGCTAAAGCTGGTCCAGGAGTGATATCACCAATAGCATAAATGTGATCAACTGAAGTCTTGCCTTGTTCATCAACTTCAACAAGCCCTCTGTCAGTTGTCTTAACATTAGTCATTTCAAGTCCAAAGTTATCAGTATTTGGACGACGTCCGACGGTTACCATGCAATAGTCAGCACTGATCGTAGTTGGAGTGCCGTCCACTTCATAAGTAACATCAACGTGATCGCCCTTATTTTCACTCTTTTTAGCCATAGCGTTAGTAATAATCGTAACGCCTTTTTTCTCGAGGTTCTTCTTAACGATAGAAACCATGTCTTTTTCGAAGTTAGGAATGATATTTGGAGAACCTTCAAGAATAGTTACATGAGCACCAAGGTCAGCATAAGCACCGGCAAGCTCTGTTCCGACATAACCACCACCGATAATGATGAACTCTTTAGGAACTTCTTTCAAATTCAAGCCACCAGTTGAATCGATTACGCGATCATCGAATTTGAATCCTCTGATTTCAATAGGACGACTACCAGTTGCCAAAATCAAATTCTTGAACTTGATAGTTTGACCGCCACCGTTGTCCATGAATTGTCTAGGACCACTTGGCATAACACGTAATTGTGTATCGCTATCCAAATATGCTTCACCATTAATCAACTCAACGTGATGCTTCTTGAGTAGCATTTGAACACCATTAGTCATCCGAGCAACAACTTTTTCATCTTTCCATGCTTGTGTCTTAGTAAAATCAATCGTAGCGTCACTAGTTGTAATACCGTAGGTTGATGAATCCTTAGCTTGTTGAAGTCTGTGGCCAGCTGTGATCAAAGCCTTTGAAGGCACACAGCCAACATTCAAACAAACACCACCGACGGTATCCGATTTTTCAATAACTGTTACATCTTGTCCTAATTCTGAAGCTCTGATTGCTGCAACATAACCACCAGGGCCTGATCCAATAATAACGGTATCTTTTTCTATTACATTTTCTGCCATTTTAAATTAGCCCTCCATCAATAACATGTCTGGATCGTGCAACAACTTCTTCAATAAGTTCAAAGCGTTTTGAGCTAAAGCACCATCGATCAATCTGTGATCATAACTTAATGATAACTTCAACATCTTACCTACTTGAATGTTGCCGTCCTCATCTACATAAGGTTCATTAGCAATCTTACCAACACCAAGAATTGCTACTTCAGGATAATTGATAACTGGAGTAAACCAGCCACCACCGATTGAACCAACATTACTGATAGTGATTGAACCACCAGACATTTTGTCCATACTCAACTTGTTGTCATAAGCAGCTTGTGAGTTTTCAGTGATTTCTTTGGCAATTTCAAACATACCTTTAGAATCAACGTTCTTAACATTTGGAACATAAAGTCCATGTTCTGTGTTTGTAGCAATTCCGATATTGTAATAGTGCTTATAGACGATTTCTTCTGTTGAATCATCGATTGAAGCATTCAATTCTGGATATGCTTTCAAAACAGCTACTAGAGCTTTAGCAATATATGGTAGGAATGTCAAATGAATGCCTTTATCAGCAGCAATAGCTTTGTACTTCTTACGGTTGGCCATCAGAGCGCTTACCTCAACGTCATCAAAACTAGTTACGTGAGGAGCTGTGTGTTTACTATTGAGCATTGCCTTAGCAATAGCTTTTCTAGTCATAGACATCTTTTCACGAGTTTCTAATTCTGGAGTTGCTGACTTGTAAGGAGTAATTGGTTGGGCTGGTGCGCTTGAAGCTGCAGCAGGACTCGTAGCGGCAGTTGTCGAAGTTTGGGCAGCTGCTTGTGGATTGCCACTCTTAAAGGCGTCAACATCAGCCTTAGTAATTTGACCATGTTTACCACTTGGAGTTACTTGGCTCAAATCAACACCTTCGTCACGTGCATATTGACGAACTGATGGCATTGCCAAATATTTAGCGTTGGCTGATCCGGTTGCGGGTCCAGCTTCTTCTTTAGCTGCAGCGGGTTTAGCTTCTTCCTTAGTCTCAGTCTTCTTTTCAGTTTCATCATCGCCATCGTCTGGTGAACCATCATCGATAACAATCAAAGTATCGCCGACTTCAACTGTTTCTCCTTCTTTAGCTACAATTTGTTTGACAGTTCCGGCAACTGGAGATGGTAGTTCTTCAACTGATTTATCATTTTGAATTTCTACCAAGGAGTCATCTTCTTTTACGGTGTCTCCTTCTTTAACTAGCCAGCTAGCAATTTCACCTTCGGCCATCCC
This sequence comes from Companilactobacillus pabuli, assembly GCF_014058425.1. Lineage (NCBI taxonomy): Bacteria > Bacillati > Bacillota > Bacilli > Lactobacillales > Lactobacillaceae > Companilactobacillus > Companilactobacillus pabuli. The sequence continues at coordinate 833,896 of NZ_CP049366.1, read as the reverse complement.
TTCGCCAAGTTCTGGTAATTTAAATTTGTAAGCCATAGTTGTTTTCCCTTCCTTCGATTAATTAGTAGTTGAGAATCTCATTTACTTTTTCTTCAATTTCTTTGGCACGTGGGATCCAAATGTCTTCACCTAACGCAAATGGATAAACACTGTTTGGTGCTGCAACTCTACCAACTGGTGCATCGAGAGAAAGAATAGCGCCTTCAGCAATAGCTGATGCAACTTGTGCGCCAACTCCGGCCATCTTTTGAGCTTCTTGAACGATTACAACTTTATGAGTCTTTTCAATTGACTTGAAAATTGTTTCTGTATCGATTGGTGACACAGTTCTAAGGTCGATAACTTCAACTGAGATATTCTTTTCTGCTAGGCTATCAGCAACTTTAAGGGCTTCATTGACTTCAGCACCGTAAGCTACGATAGTAATATCATTTCCTTCACGGACAACGTTTGCTTTATCCAAAGGAACTGTGTATTTGCCATCAGGAATATCGTCTTTCATTGAACGATACAATTTCAAGTTTTCCATAAATAATACTGGGTCATTATTTTCAACTGATGAAATCAACAGGCCTTTAGCATCATATGGATTACTTGGCATTACAACACGAAGTCCAGGAACACCCGTAAAGAAATTTTCTAGGTTATCAGCATGCATTTCAGCTGTATGTGTACCACCACCATATGGTGTACGGATCGTTACAGGAGCATTCTTCAAACCATCAAATCTAAAACGCATTCTAGCCAATTGACCAGCAATTTGGTCAACAGCTTCAAAAGAGAAGCCCATGAACTGAATTTCAGGGATTGGGCGCCAACCAGTCAAACCAAGACCAGTTGCAAGTCCCATGATTCCTGATTCAGCAAGTGGAGTATCGAAGACTCTATCTTCACCGTATTTTTCTTGAAGTCCTTGAGTAGTTCTAAAAACACCACCATTTTTACCAACATCTTCACCGAAGATCAATGTTTTTGGATCGTCTTCCAGAACAATGTCTAAGGCATCTGTAACTGCTTGAATATAAGTTTTCTTAGCCATTTTTACTTCGACTCCTTTGCTTCAAATTTATCAATCTCTTGTTTCATTTCTGGAGTTGGAATTTCAAAAGTACGTTTCAACATATCGGAAACTTTATCGGCAGGAACATTATCTGCTTCTTTAATTGCATCTTTAAATGATGCTTTGTATTCATCAACTAATTTATCTTCTTCGTCTTCTGACCAAAGTCCCTTATCTGTAAGAACTTTTCTGAGACGAATCAATGGATCTTTTTCAAACCAAGGTTGTTCTTGTTCCTTAGTTCTGTAACGTTTAGGATCATCACCCGCACTTGAGTGAGCACCAAAACGATAAGTTAAGGTTTCAATTAAGACTGGACCATTGCCAGCAACCATGTAGTCACGAGCTGCTTTAGCAACCGCATAACAAGCTAAGATATCCATACCATCAACTTGAACACTAGGAATACCAGCGGCAACAGCCTTTTGAGCTAATGTTGGAGCAGCTGTTTGTTTGGCACGAGGTGTCGAAATAGCAAAGCCATTATTTTGAACGATGAACAAAACAGGAGCTTGATAAGCACCAGCAAAGTTCATTCCTTCATAACTATCACCTTGTGAAGTACCACCATCACCAGTATATGTGAAGGCAATCGTATCTTCTTCTTTGTTCTTCTTGATACCAAGTCCAACACCAGCGGCTTCAACATAAGCAGCACCGATGATAATTTGTGGCATCATTGAGCGAGCTTTAAATTTATTACCTAAAACGTGACCTCTTGACCAAAGATAAGCTTCCGTTACAGTAGCTCCGTGTTGAATCAATTGAGGAACATCACGATAAGCAGGTAGAAGATAATCTTGTTTCTTCATTGCGAGAACAGTTCCCATCTCAGAAGCTTCCTCACCTTCAGTTGGAGCATAGAATCCCATGCGTCCTTGACGTGAAAAGTTCATTGTCTGTTCATGCAAAGCACGTTCCCAGACCATTTTCTTCATGAATTCAACTAAATCCTCATCTGAAAAACTATCAAAAACCTCTTGATCCGTAATTTCAGCATTTTCGTTCAATACTTGAATGGGTTTTGAAACATTTGATAAATTATTTTTTATTGCTTCAAAATCAACAATTGGTTTATTTGCCATTCTCCACAGTCCTTTCATAAAAAACTCATCCCTTGTGAATATTTGTAAGGGCTTTCATATAATTTTAGTCTAACATTGATCTGCTAAAAAACAAGTAGTTTCAACGTTCTTGGCACAAAAAAAATTCAAAAATATTTTTCATAAGTTTGTGAAAATTGTAACTATTTATCCAAATTTATTTCATTTTCAGAGCTTCCATGCTCTAGTTCAGCGACCATTGAATCGAGAGAAACAGTCGCCATATTCTTTACGGCCTTAGTTGTATAAAAGGCGATGTGTGGTGTTAAAATAATGCGATTACTCTTAATTACTCGTTCTAATAATTTATCGTTAAATTCTTGATCACTTAAATCAGTATTAAACACACCAACTTCTTTTTCATAAACATCCAAAACTGCACCGTAGAGCTTTCCATTTGCTACTGCATCATAGAGATCTTGTGTGTTGATCAAATCGCCACGAGCTGAATTGACCACGATAGCATCGCTTTTCATTTCAGCAATCGTATCCTTATTAATAACGGTATGTCCCTTACCAAGACTAGGGATATGTAGAGTTACAACATCAGATTCTTTCAAAAGCGTATCTAAGTCATCGACATATAATCCTTGTTTTTCAATTTCTGGATTGTGAAATTTGTCATATGCGATAACTTTTGCACCAAATCCTTGATAAATTTTTATCGCAGCTCGACCAATTCTTCCGGTACCTGCAACCCCGACTGTCAATTGATTTAATTCACGACCGATATCCGGTGCCCATCTGAAATCGTGTTGGTCCACTTTTCTAATCATATGTTTAAAATTACGTAATAATGCCATCAAGCCAGCAACTGAATATTCAGCGATTGCTTCTGGTGAATAACTTGGAACATTAGTCAAGCGAATATTATTTTTCTTCAAAGCTGCAAATGGAATATTATCTACCCCAACATTACGCAACGATAAAACATGAATCCCAAATTCATTCATCGTATCAAAAATTTTTTCATCGTATGGTAACTGCTGATAAGCAACAATTCCATCGTATCCTTGAGCCATTTTGACTGTTTCTGGCGTTAACAAATCAGTCACGATTTTTACTTCAATATTGTTGGTCTTAGACCATTCTTGAATATATTTCTTTTCATCTTCCCTGACGCCAAAATCAATTAGCTTCATTAACAAAACCTCCAGCCATCTTTTTTATTTACGCACCAATATGAAATCGGTAACATATACATTAACTATTTTATCATTATGATGTTTGATATAACAAAGATATGGCATAATAAAAAATTGCTTGAAATGATTACGCTTTCTTGCTTGCTTTTTCAAAAAAATTTTCATTTGCTTCTATTTTTTAAGAAAAATAATCTATAATAGATATACTAAGGTAATTTTGTACAATTTAACATTTGGAGGAAACTATGTATTTTATGAAAGATATCGTCCGTGATGGCGATCCCGTTTTAAGAAAAGTTGCAGAAAAGGTTCAATTTCCACTAAGTGATGAAGATAAAGCTTTAGCGGACAACATGATGGAATATCTCGTTAAGAGTCAAGATGAAGAATACGCTGAAAAACATCAACTAAGAGCCGGTGTTGGTTTGGCCGCACCTCAAGTTGGCGTTTCAAAAATGATGGCTTCTGTTTTAGTTCCTAATGATGAAGATCCTGACAAGCCACTTCTCAAAATGACTTTGATCAATCCTGTTATCATCAGAAACTCAGTTCAAAGAGCCGCTTTGTCTGAAGGTGAAGGTTGCTTATCAGTTGATAAAGATGTCCCTGGATTTGTTCCTCGCGCTGACCGTATCACTATTAAATATGATGACTTCGATGGTAACTCACAAACACTTCGTGTCAGAGACTACCCTGCCATTGTTTGCCAACACGAAATCGATCACTTAAATGGTCACCTATATTACGACAAGATCAGTAAGACTGCTCCATTTGAATTAGATCCAAGTACTGTAGTCATTTCGTAATAGTAGTTAAGTATACTTAGATAACTTATTATGGTAGAATTGTGCTATCTATTGAATAGTGCACAAATGGACTGGAAAAGAATTACCGAATGAGACTGACTTGTTTCATTCAATTTGATTAAAGGAGAATTATATATTGATTTATAAAGTTTTGTATCAAACAAGTGAACTAGATAACCCCCGTCGTGAATTTACACATTCACTCTATATGGACGCTGCTTCAAGTATCGAAGTACGTCAAGCAGTAGAGGACAATACTGACTATGACATCGAATTTATTCAGGAGCTCGATGAAAAACATCTCGAATATGAGAAAAAGAGCCCTGACTTTAAATTAACGGAGTTTTAGTTAATGTCCTTTAAAGTTAAAAATAATGAAGTTGCCGTTTTTGCCATCGGGGGCCTTGGCGAAATCGGTAAAAATATGTACGGAGTTCAATATCAAGACGAATTGATCGTAATTGATGCCGGAATTAAGTTTCCAGAAGACGAACTCCTCGGAATTGACTATGTCATTTCTGATTACAGCTACTTAGTAGAAAATAAGGATAAGATCAAGGGTCTATTTATCACTCACGGTCACGAAGATCACATCGGTGGTATCCCTTATCTCCTTCAACAACTTCCTAACATCCCTATTTATGCCGGTCCATTAGCTTGTGCATTAATTAAAGGTAAATTGGAAGAACATGGTCTATTAAGAACGACCGAAATGCACGTCTTGCACGAAGACGATGTTATTAAATTCCCAAAGACTAGTGTCTCATTCTTTAGAACGACTCACTCAATTCCTGATACCTTAGGTATCGCTGTTCATACCCCTCAGGGAATTATCGTTGAAACTGGTGACTTTAAGTTTGATTTAACACCGGTTGCTGGATTGCCATCACCTAACTTACAAAAGATGGCTGCACTCGGTGCTAAAGGTGTTTTGTGCTTACTATCTGATAGTACTAATGCCGAAATACCTACTTTCTCTAAGTCAGAACGTTCTGTCGGTTTAACGATTCACCAAATCTTTGAAACGATTCAAGGACGAATCATCTTTGCTACCTTTGCTTCTAACATCTATCGTATTTCGCAAGCGGTCGATGCGGCGATGCAACAAGGTAGAAAGATTGCAGTCTTCGGACGAAGCATGGAACAAGCAATTGAAAATGGTCGAGAATTAGGATACTTAAATATTCCTGACAACATGTTGATTGATCCACATGCTTTGAACCAAACTCCGGCTTCAGAGACTTTGATCCTATGTACTGGATCACAAGGTGAACCATTAGCTGCTTTAAGTAGAATTGCCAATGGTACTCACAGACAAATCACTATTCAACCAGGCGATACGGTTATCTTCTCAAGTAACCCTATTCCTGGTAACACAATCAGTGTTAACCACTTGATCAACCAACTTTCAGAAGCTGGTGCTGAAGTTATTCATGGTAAAGTCAACAACATCCATGCTTCCGGTCACGGTGGTCAAGAAGAACAAGAGTTAATGCTTCGTTTAATGAAACCTAAGTTCTTCATGCCAATTCACGGTGAGTACAGAATGTTGAAGATTCACACTGAATTAGCTGAGTTGTGTGACGTACCTCAAGATCACTCCTTCCTTTTGGAAAATGGTGATGTCTTAGCTTTAACTAAAGATACTGCTCGTGTAGCTGGACACTTCCCTGCTGGTGACGTTTATGTCGACGGTAAAGGTGTTGGTGATATCGGAAACGTAGTTATCCACGACCGTCAAGTTCTTTCCGAAGAAGGAATGGTTGTCGTTGTTGCTACGATCGATTATCAAAAGCACATCGTTTTAGCTGGTCCTGATATTCTTTCACGTGGTTTTGTTTACATGCGTGAATCAGGTGAATTGATCAACCAAGCACAAAAACGTGTCTTCCACTTGATCAAGAATGCATTTGACGATGAAGATGAAAAAGTTACTGAAGCAACATTAAAACGTATCATCATTGAAGGATTGCAAGAATTTTTGTACAAACGTACAGCTAGAAATCCTGTTATCTTACCAATGTTAATTGGAACTTCAATCTAAAGTAGATCATTTGATCTACTTTTTTTATTTAAGGGTATTCAAATGAGTAAAACTACAAAAATTGAAATAATTTTAAATCACCATGCTGGCAATGGATTAGCAATCTCCGCTTGTCATAAGGTAATAAATTTTCTAGATAAAAATAAAATCACTTACGAGATCCACAAAACTTTAAAAGATGGCGATGGCGTTCGGATTGCTAAACAGTTAGCCAATCATCCAACTAATAGTAAAATCATCGTTATCGGTGGCGATGGAACGTTAAATCAAGCCGTCAATGGTGTCAAAGAATCTAATTACCCCAATACTGCCTTAGGATATATTCCTGGTGGTTCTGGTAATGATTTTTGCCGTGGCATAAAATTAAAGATCAAGGATCCCGTAATTTTATTACAAGCCATTCTTTCAATGAAGCAACCTCAAATAATCGATGTTGGTAAAGCATATAATAATGATTTTTCCCATTATTTTATTAACAATATCGGTATTGGTTTCGATGCTCGTACGGTTTATTACACAAATAATTCTGAACGAAAAGATTTCCTCAACAAATTACATTTGGGGACTCTTTCTTATTTCACTAATCTATTAAAGGTTATCAAAAAGCAACCAGCTTTTGGATTAGACGTTGATTATGAAGACAAGAAAAAACATTTTGACTCAGCCTATATCGTGGTTGCTACAAACCATCCTTATTTTGGTGGTGGTTTTGCGATTGATCCAACCGCTACTCCTTTTAACCATCACTTGAATCTGGTTGTCGTAAAAAAGATCACTGGGATGACATTCATCAAATTGTTCAGCAAATTGTTGACCAATGGTTCTCATCTACAAGATAAAAACGTTTGGCATATTGAAGACAAACATTTTTCACTTCATAACCAAACTGATCAATATGGTCAGATGGATGGTGAAGAATTAAATCAGCATGAATTCAATTTCAATTTTGAGATCAGTCAACATCCCTTTTGGTTACCAGTTAAATAATCTTTAAACAAAAACCTCGCTAGAATGCATTGTTTCATTGCACTCTAACGAGGTTATTTTTTCTCCAAAAAATCTTGAGGAGTTATGTGTTCCATACCAATCATCGGGTCAATAGCATTATTCATAATCATGTCTAAAGTCAAACGATAATCGATAGGAGCTTGTTCTTGTGTTTCTTCTTCCGATGGTGCTTCTGGTACTTTAATCTTAAATGTAGTAAAAATTCTTTGTTTCAATGTGGTCTGACGTTCACTCGATTGATCTTTGATTGACCGTTCAAAAGCCGACCTATCACCTACCATGATCAATAATCTCTTAGCACGTGTTACAGCTGTATACAACAAATTACGGCGTAACATTCTAGATTCTTCATTAACAAGTGGCAAAATTACCATTTCAAATTCTGAACCTTGCGATTTATGGATTGAAGTACAGTAAGCTAAAGAAATATTAGTCCAATCTTTACGATCCAATGTCACCTCATTGCCATCAAAATCAATTACTAATTGGTCAACGTGGTCGGTATTTTCTTTAGCAAGAATTATCCCGACAATTTTCCCAATCTCGCCGTTAAAAACATTGTCTTCAGGTGTATTGACCAAATAGACAACTTTATCATTGATTCGATATTTAACATTACCCATCGAAACTTCTTTTCTTTTCGGCTTCATCGGATTGACAACATTTTGAATCACATAATTCAAATTATCAATCCCCGCTTGACCACGGTACATTGGGGCTAAAACTTGCACATCGGCAATATCGAAACCACGTTCACTCGATTTTGCAATAATCTGTGACAAGACACTAGGGACATTTCGACTATCGCAATTGATGAAACTCCGATCAGCCCTATTTTGAAAAATACCATCAACAATAATTCCTTCATTTATATCATGAGCTAATTGAATAATCGTTGAATCTTCATCCTGACGATGGATATTCTTTAAGATTGTTGTTGGAAAAGCATCACTATTGATCAAATCCGCAAAAATTTGTCCCGGTCCAACTGATGGTAACTGATCACGATCACCTACTAAAACGATCTGCGTTCCAGGCTGCACAGCTGATATCAAAACTTTGAATAATTTTGTATCGACCATCGACATCTCATCAATAATCAACAATTTGCAATCAAGGCTTGGTTCAGCATATTCGTCATCTTCAGTACCCGTTAGACCTAACAAGCGATGAATTGTCATAGCTGGCAGACCAGTTGCCTCTCCCATGTGTTTAGCAGCTCTTCCCGTTGGAGCAGCTAAAGCAATCGCATAATCATCTGAAGCTGGATCAAGGGGCATATCATTTAATTCAGCATATGCTGCTACAATTGCATTGATGATAGTCGTTTTACCAGTTCCCGGACCACCAGTTAATAGAAAAATTGGATGCGTCAAAAATTGACGAATAGCTTTTTCTTGTGAGTCATCATATTTAACTTTAAAACGCTTTTCAATTTTTTTAAGTTCTTTTTTCATGGCGTGTTCAGTCCATGAGACACCCTTAAAAGTATCAGTGATCATCTTCAAAGACTGTGCTATCGACCATTCAGAATCTGCCAGATCTTTTTGATAAACATTGCCATCTTCAACTAGCAAAACTCCGTTTTTAACTAAATCTCGTAAACCAGCTACTAACTTTTGCGCCAAGTCATCAGTTGAATTATTTCTCAAAACTCCCATAACTCTTCTAATCAAATCTTGCCCATCAACGTAAGTATCGCCAGTTTCATTGATCATTGAGCTCGTCATCTGAATTAAGGCACCTTTGATCCGTCGAGGGTCATCACCAGTAATCCCTAATCTTCTAGCCAATTCATCAGCTCGCTTGAAACCGACACCTTTAACATCTAAAACTAATTGATAAGGATCGTCTTGAATCTTTTCCAGTGTTTGAACTCCATACTTTTGATAGATCCGTGCACTCAAAGTAGGTCCAAAGCCATAGTTATTCAATTGATACAAGGCTTGCTCTGTCTGATGATTGCTAGAGATTTGTTCAATAATCTGTTGAGTCTTTTCAGTTCCCAATTTCAAGAAATCAAGTGCATGAGGGTCTTTAAGAATTTTATCGATAGCATCGTTACCTAATTCATCAACAATCTTTTCGGCTTTTTTCTTACCAATACCAGGAAACTCTTCACTAGAAAAGAAGCTGATTAATTCTTTACGACCATTAGGACGACTTCTTTGGTATGAAGTAGCTTGAAATTGCTTGCCATATTTGGGATGGTCAACGATGCGGCCTTCGAAACGATATTCCTCTTCTTCTGATATTTCACCAAAGCTACCAGTTACAACAATATCTTTCGCATCCCAATCAGTATTTGTTTTCTTTATTTTAATTGTAAAAATTTTATAAAGGTTTTCCGGATTCTCAAAAAAGATAGCTTTGACAGTGCCTAAGAAATATGGTGTTTCATTACTGTCCGTCATTGCTATCCCCTTGCTTTTTTATGAATTCTTGTAGATCAGCTAATTTCTTTTCATTTTTTAAATAATACTTTTCATCCAATTTTTTGGCTTGATTTAAGTATGATTGATATTCTTTTTTGAGATTCATTGCACACAAGGCCATATTAAAGTAAAATTTGGCCTCTGGTTGGATTTTATTAGCCGCTTGATAGAATGTTAATGCTTCTTGAAAATTACCGTTAGCCAGCAATAAATCGGCTAATAATTCATTTGAGCGTAAATCTTTAGGTGCTTTTTCAACTGCCGTTAAAGCGTACATAATTGCTAGTTGACGTTTACCTTGTTCATCCAAAGTTTTAGCCAACATAAAATATGCTTCAAAAGCGTAATCATTGTTGACCAATTTTTGAAAGATGTCATTAGCTTTATCATATTTATCAGCTAAATAATAAATATTACCCAAATTATAAAGTAAATCTTGATTGTCTTTAAATATCTCTAACGAACGAGCTAATAATTCCTCGGCTTGTTCTAAATCGCCAGCTTGGACTAAATAAGTTGATAACTGTAAAATCTCAGGCAATTGCTTTGGGTTTTGTTTCAAGTCTGCTACTAACAGCTTAACAGCAGCCTCTTTATCGCCTTGATTAAATAATTTTTCTGCTTGTTTGTTCATCGGTTACCTCAAATAGTATCTGAACTGTCTAATTGTTTGTCCAGGTAACTAGTTTCATTCCACTTGATTAATTTAAATTGGCCGTCTTGGTATTGTAAATGAGTCAGACTAGTGTTGGAAAGACCACCATTCTTACGAATATCGCAAATCTTAGTTCCTAATAACGATTGGATCAAAGTCACTAAAGCAGCTCCATGACTAACTATTACAAGATTGCTATCAGGAGAATTTTGAGCAACTATTTCTTTCACTGCTGCTGTAGTTCTCTTAGCAACTTGTTCAAAAGATTCGCCTTTGATCAAGTCATAATCATAGTCTTTTGGTTGATGTCTAAAAGCATAAATTACTTCTGGCATTTCATTTTCTAATTCAGAAAATTTGCGACCTTCCATAATTCCTAAATCAAATTCTCTAAGACCATCAACAATGTCAAAAGGTATTTGACGATTCAAATCTTTGATCAACGTTTCAGCAGTAGTTTTAGCACGTGGCAAAGGACTGGAATAGATATGGTCAATATTTATAGCTTGCAATCGTTTTGCTAGTAAGCTGATATCATGCAAACTTTCTGGCAAAAGTGGTGAATCACCATGTCCACCTTGATATTTTCCTTCTAAATTCCATTCGGTCTTTCCGTGTCTGACAAAATATAATTCCATTTTATTCTCACCTTACAAAGTTAATTACTTCTAATTATCGGTTTTTTGGAAGATTTTTTCAAGTTGGAGTGTTTTTTACTGAAAATATAAAAAAACAGTAATCAAAACTGACTACACAAATAGCCAATTTAAATTACTGTTTTATGTTTTTTAAATGTATTGTAGCTTCTTTTCTGCCATGTAAGCACAATCAATAGTTGCGCCACCTAGACATTCCTCGCCGTCATAGAAGACAACTTCTTGTCCTGGTGTAATTGCACGAACTGGGTTATCAAACTCAACATTGACCTTACCATCGCCTAAGACGTGAACTGTAACGCCAGTATCTTGTTGACGATATCTGAACTTAGCTGTGGCATGGAAAGTATCGCCATAATCTAAGCCTGTGATAAATGACAAGTCAGATGCGTCCAAATGATCAGCATATAGTCTTGGATTATCGTATCCTTGGTCGACATAAAGAATATTCTTACTCATGTCCTTACCAACTACGAACCAAGGCTCGTTTGACTTACCATTTCCACCGATACCTAGGCCTTGTCTTTGACCGATTGTGTAGTACATCAAACCAGCGTGATCACCCTTGATCTCACCGTCTGGTGTCATCATCTTACCAGGTTGTGCAGGCAAGAATTCGCTCAAGAACTTACGGAAGTTTCTCTCACCGATGAAACATACACCAGTTGAGTCCTTCTTCTTAGCAGTAGCTAATCCAGCTTCTTCAGCAATGCGACGAACTTCTGACTTTTGCATACCACCGATTGGGAACAATGCTTTTTGTAATTGCTCTTGTTGAACAGTGCTCAAGAAATAAGTTTGATCCTTGTTAGCATCGCCACCACGAAGCAAGTGAACTACACCGTTGTCGTCACGGAATGATTGTGCATAGTGACCCATTGCGATGTAATCAGCGTTTAATTTGTTAGCATAGTCCAAGAAAGCCTTGAACTTAACTTCTTTGTTACACATAACATCAGGGTTTGGTGTTCTACCCTTACGATATTCTGCTAGGAAATACTCGAACACGCGGTCCCAGTACTCCTTTTCAAAATTAACTGAGTAATAAGGAATACCAATCTTGTTGGCAACCTTAGCAACATCCTCATAATCCTCAGTAGCAGTACATACACCAGAGTCATCAGAATCATCCCAGTTCTTCATGAAAACTCCAATAACCTCATAACCTTGTTGTTTCAAAAGAAGTGCACTAACTGACGAGTCAACGCCACCACTCATACCTACTACAACACGCTTCTTCTTATTATCCATTTGAAAACCTCATTTTATTTAACTAATACGTTTTTTTCTTTCAAAAAGTTCATCAAGTAACGATAGTCACTGATTTCCTTTTCTACATCTTTAATTTTGAACATATTGATATTGTGCATCCCACTTTTATCAGTGATCGACAATTTCAAACTGTCTAGATTCTTGCTAACAACGGCACGCAAATAATATCTAGCCTCGTAAGGAGATGACCCATTGATTGGGTGTTCCAGACGAAAACTACCTTTATTTGTTTCCATGAAACCAGAATCCAATAGTGAATATTTTTTTACTTCGGGGTTAAGTTCGTAAACTTCTTGATCCCCTTGTACTTGAGCTTGGCGTTTATCCATAATAATCATCCCTCATAATCATATTTTCTCTTAATTATAAGTTTGAATAAAATTGCTTAATTAGTCAAGTCTTGCACGATTTTAACTAGTTTGTTGGTAAATTCAACTACTTCTTCTTCAGTATTGTCTTTACCAAAACTGATTCTGACTGAATCATTGATTCTTGGACTGTCTTCACCATACATAGCCACTAACACGTGTGATGGTTCCAAACTTCCGGCTGTACATGCAGAACCTCCCGAAATTGCTACTTCGTCAAGATCTAATCTCGTCAATAAAACGCCACGATCAATTCCTGGCAAATACAAATTCATTACATGGTTTAAAGCATGTTTATCCTTTGGTCCATTGATGTCAAAATCAATTTTATTCTCTGTTAAGATCTTTTGGATCGTTTGTTTAAATCCAAAATAACGATCTTGTCGAGCTTGTTTTTCTTCCGGAGTAATCAACTCAACGGCTTTAGCAAAACCAGCGATAGCAGGTACATTTTCTGTTCCCGCACGACGTTTAGTCTCCTGGTCGCCACCTTTAATAAATGATGGAATATGAATATCATCATTGATATACAAAAAGCCGATGAACTTCGGTCCATTAATCTTATGAGCTGAAGTTGATAACATATCAATGTGTTGGTCTTTGACATCAATATCTTCCATTCCAAATGCTTGAACAGCATCAGTGTGGAAATATGCTTGATGGTCTTTTAAGACTTCACCAATTTCTTTAATTGGATTCATCGAACCAACTTCGTTGTTACCGTACATGATCGTTACTAGAATAGTATCATCACGTAAAGCATCTTTGACTTGTTGAGCAGTCACTTCACCGCGTTCATTAGGTTTTAAATAAGTTACTTCAAAACCCAATGTTTCTAAATAAGCTAACGGTTTAAGAATTGCTTCATGCTCAATCGCAGTCGTTATGATATGTTTACCTAGTTTTTGTCTAGATAATGCTGTTTGAATTACAGCGGTATTGTCACTCTCAGTCCCACCACTAGTAAAGACAATTTCTGAGTCTTTAGCGTTGAGACTTTGAGCAATCGTATGCCGGCTTTCATCCAAAACTTTTCGAGCTTGACGACCAAAATAATTGGTAGCAGATGCATTACCAAAATTATTAGCCATCTGTTCACTGATTACATCGACTACAGGTGTAGCCATCGGTGTGGTGGCAGCATTATCTAAATAAATAAATGCCACAATAAATCCCCTCTATTCTTGGTCTAAAAAGTTCAATAACATAGTTACTGATTTGCGTCCGGCTTGTAAAACAAATTCGTCAAAGTTTACACTAGCATTTTCGTCGCCCACATCACTCATTGAACGAATAACAACGAATGGTGTTTTGAATTCAACACAGACTTGAGCCACAGCTGCGCCTTCCATTTCTGCTGCTAAAGCATCAGGGAACGACTTTTTAATTGTAGCAATTTTTTCTTTTCCGTCAACAAATTGGTCTCCGGAAACGATCAAACCGACTTTACTAGTTAAACCAGTTCTTGTTGCAGCTTCAGAAATAGCCTTAACATAATCAGGGTCAGCGTTGAAATAAAGGTCTTTTTGAGGGAGTTGACCTACTTTGTAACCAAAACCAGTCGCATCAACATCGTGATAAGCCAATTTGTTAGAAATGACTACATCTCCAACACTCAAACCTTCACCGATACCACCAGCTGAACCAGTATTAACGACAAAATCAGGTTGATAACGATCATTCATCAAAGTAGCTGTCATTCCAGCTTGAACTTTACCGATACCACTTTGAGCAAGATATACTTCGTGGTTCTTATAATTGCCGAGTGTAAATTCAACTCCAGCAACTGTAACTGTTTGGATATCTGTTAAAGACTCCTTCATTAATTTAATTTCTTCTTCCATAGGGACGATTACGCCAATTTTCATACTTTAACTCCTTAAATAAAAAATAATATTAAAAATACCAGAACGATGAGGCCGAATACTGTAATGATGGCAATATTCAACTTCTTTTTCAATTTATTTGTCTTATACTCAAATATTTCTAAATTTTCTTGAATAGTTTGCTCTGGATGTTGCTGTTGATACTCTTTTTCAGCACGTTCTCTTTCCTGCTGTCTGATTCTTTGTTGCTGTTGTTCTACTTGATCAGCACGAACTACTGTCTGTGGGTGGTCGGATTTTTTAACTTTAGAATTAATAAAATCTTTTACTTTTGAAAACATTTATTTTTCCTTTGCCTTTAATAATTCCCAATAAGTAATGGCATAAATAGTTTTGGCATCACAAATGTCACCAGTTTTAATCTGTTCTTTAGCCTCATCTAAAGTTAAACTCTCTACATTCAAAAATTCATCTGGGTCAAGTGGACGTTTAAATTCTACCTTTTTGAGATCTCTAGCTGCAAAGACAGTTAATTTTTCGTTTGAGTAACCAGGACTAGAAAAGAATGAAGTAATTTGTTCTAGATTATCAGTCGTCAAACCTAATTCTTCATCCATCTCACGCAAGGCAACTTCTTTTAAGTCACTGCCTTCATCGGCATCAATTTTTCCTGCTGGGATTTCTAAAGTTTCTTGTCCCATAGGTGTACGCCATTGTCTAACAAAAATCATCTTATCGTCGTCAGTGAATGGAATGATTGCGACAGCTCCGCGATGTTCCACAACTTCACGAATATCTGGAATACCATTAGGCAAAACCACTTGTTCTACATTCACATCAAAAATCTTGCCACCAAACATTTGTTTTTTGGCTACTACTTCTTCATAATATCTTGAATCTTCTTTTTTCATTGCAAAACCTTCCTGACTTGATTAATGAACTTACTAATATCATAACAAACCAATTAATAGACTAAAATGATTCTTTCTGAATTTCAGTTAGTGTATGGTTCTCCATGGCAAAGCAAATTTGGCTGGAACAATGTTTACCTTTTGCAGATATTTTACCAGAAATTAAACTGACTACAACCTATGCCAAAGAAAAAGAAAGCACTAATCAGCGCTTTCTTCATCTTTGATATTAACATTTACCGCTTGTGGACCTTTATAACCTGGCGCAATTTCAAAGCTAACTTCTAGTCCGTCCTTGATGAAATAGTCATCACGATTGAGAACTGAGTCCGCAAAGAAAAAGATATCTTCCTCACCATTATTTATAAAGCCAAAACCACGGTTATTATTAAATCTTACAATTTTTCCTGTGAACATTATTCACCATTCCTAATCATCAAAGCCTTCAGCTTTTGTTTCTGGATATTCTTCAGCAACAATTTTAGCACATCTAGCACAGAATGTTGGATAATTACTGTCACTACCAACATCAGTTTTAATCATACGACATCTTTGACAAACTTCGCCTTCAGCCTTTTGAACTAAGACGTCAGCTAATTCATACTTGTCAGCATTTTCTGGTGTTGCATCAACTAATTCAAATTGAGAAACGATCAATAATTGACCAAAGTTGCTATCGATTTTATCGAGAACAGCTTTTAGTTCGTCACTTGGATGTACAGTAACTTTAGCTTCAAGTGATTTACCAATTAACTTATTGGCACGAGCAACTTCAAGAGATTTCAAGACGTTATCTCTAAAGTCCATGAAGACTTGCCAATCCTTTTGAATTTCTGCTTCATCAGGAATTTCTTCAACAGCTGGCATTTCAGCTAATTGAACGAATTCTTCTGGTTCTTTAAGATATTCCCAAACTTGTTCCATTGTATGTGGAAGGATTGGTGTCAATAACTTAGCCAATTTAACAACTGTTTCGTAAATAACTGTTTGCATTGAACGACGTGAATGTGCATCCTCAGCATCGATATAAACAACGTCCTTAGCAAAGTCTAAGTAGAAAGTAGACATTTCATTAACTATGAAGCTGACTACATTCTTAGCCACGTCAGCAAAGTCATACTTGTCATAGTCACTTAGAACTTCTTTAACTAAGTTGTTCAATTTAACCTTGATGTACTTGTCTTCTGGACGAAGATCATCATATTTAACAGCATTAGTCTTAGGATCAAAGTCAGTTGTATTAGCCAACATGAATCTGATAGTATTTCTAATCTTACGATAAGTTTCAGAAACTTGCTTGAATGAGTCAACTGAAACTGAAACATCAGAACTTGAGTCAACCGAAGCAACCCATAGACGGATAATTTCAGCACCAAATTGTCTTTCGATATCACTAGGGGCAATAACGTTACCGAGTGATTTACTCATCTTAACGCCATTCTTATCCAAAGTGAAACCTTGTGAAAGGATTGACTTATAGCCGGCCTCACCGAATGCAGCAACTGATGTTACAAGCATTGAGTTGAACCAACCACGATATTGGTCAGATCCTTCAAGAATCAAGTCAGCTGGGAAAGTTAGATTATCACGAGTCTTAGCTACCCCAGCATGAACTGTTCCAGAGTCGAACCAAACATCCAAGATATCTGTTTCCTTAGTAAACTTACCATTTGGTGAACCAGCATTAGTATATCCTTCTGGAAGAAGATCCTTAGCATCTCTTTCAAACCAAATGTTAGAACCATATTTACCGAATAATTCAGCTACGTGATCGACAGTTTCCTTAGTCATGATAGGGTCACCATTTTCAGCGTAGAAAATTGGTAATGGAACACCCCAAGCACGTTGTCTTGAAATTACCCAGTCACCACGATCACGAATCATGTTGTAGAGACGAGTTTTACCCCAAGCTGGCTTGAAGTCGATTTTATCGATAGCATCAAGAATTTGTTGTCTGAACTTGTCGATTGAAGCAAACCATTGTGGAGTAGCACGGAAAATAACTGGTTTCTTAGTACGCCAATCATGTGGATAACTGTGAGTAAAGAAACTCAACTTCAAAAGTGAGCCATTTTTCTTCATACGTTCTGTAATCAACTTGTTAGCATCATCGTAAAAGATACCTTGATATTCAGGTACTTCGTCAGTAAATTTACCTTGTGCATCGATTGGTGAGAAGACTGGCAACTTGTATTTCATACCAACAACAAAGTCATCGGCACCAAATCCAGGAGCTGTATGAACTAAACCAGTACCATCATCGAGTGTTACGTGATTACCTAAGATCAAAAGTGATTCTTGGTCGTAGAATGGATGCGTTGCTGTAACATATTCCAATTCTGAACCTTTGAATGTCTTAAGGATTTCAACGTTTTCCCAACCTAATTCTTCTTGAACGTATTGGATTCTCTCTTGAGCTACAACGTATTTCTTACCATCAGCATTAACTTCAGCATAGATGAACTTAGGGTTCACACAGATAGCCTTGTTTGATGGAATTGTCCAAGGAGTAGTTGTCCAAATAATAAATGATGCATCATCATCAACGACACCTTTACCATCACGTACTTTGAAAGCTACGAAAATTGAAGGTGACTTGATATCTTTATATTCAACTTCAGCTTCGGCTAGAGTTGATTCTGAAGATGGTGACCAATAAACTGGCTTCTTACCACGGTAGATGTAACCTTTGTCGACCATTTCACCAAAGACTTTAACTTCAGCTTCTTCAAATTCTTTTTGATATGTGATATATGGGTGATCCCAATCAGCTGAAACACCTAAGCGTTTGAAACCAGCCATTTGTTTCTTGATTTCACCTTCAGCGAATTCGTAACACAATTTACGATATTCGCTCATTGTCATTTCCTTACGTTTAACACCTTTTTTAGCAAGTTGTTGTTCGATTGGAAGACCATGAGTATCCCAACCAGGAACGTAAGGTGAACGGAAACCGTCCATTGACTTGTAACGCACAATGATATCCTTTGAAATTTTGTTCAAAGCATGTCCCATGTGAATGTCACCATTAGCAAATGGAGGACCATCCAATAGTTCGAAAGTTGGTTTACCTTCGTTTAATTTTTGACGCTTTTCATAAATTTTGTTTTCTTCCCAAGCTTTTTCCCATTCCGCTTCTTTGTTTGGAAGGTTACCACGCATTGGAAACTTAGTTTTACCTAAGTTTAGAGTATCTTTTACTCGCATCTTTTCACCCCTTCTGAAAATAAAAAGAACCCATCCAATTTAGGACGAGTTCTCGCTATACCACCTATTGGTAAATTACATAAATTGTTTAAGAGTTGATATACCTAAATTAATTTTTACTAGTCTCACACCATACACTAGCTCGCTGAAAAAATATCCAAAAGGCACTTGTTCTCTCAAGTTATTTTTTAGGATCATCACCCGATTTATCATCCGAGAAATTGAACGTTGGTTCATTCTGTTGATGATTAATCGTATATGTTTCGTCTGGTTGGTCATCCTGATAATTGTCATTATAGTTCATTTGATCTGAATTGAAAACTGATTCTTGATTATTTTCATAATCTTGTGAAGATTTTTGTTGATTATTTTGATAATTAGCACTCGTATCAGCGTCTGAATGATCGCCAACCTCTTGTTTTAATTTGTCAGTAGAAGTACTGTCATTGAGTTTCGACCATTCTGGACTGTCAACCATATCCAATTGTTGTTTCAACATACCTTGCAAGCCTTGACGGAACGAATTGACACTCTTTTTAAGATTATCAGTTTCAATCGTTACCTGACGTGCTCGATCAGAAGCATCCTGTAAAATTTGATTGGATTTTTCAGTTGATTGATTCAATAAGTCCCGAGCCTTCTTCTGAGACTCTTCAACAATAATCTGGGCTTCTTGTTCAGATTCATTTTTAACCTTCTCAGCAGCCTCTTGAGCCACCAAGATAGACTGATTCAAAGCATCCTTCATATCAGTAAAGTATTTCAACTGTTCTGAAGTCTCTTTGAGCTCTTTTTCTAATTGAGCATTTTTTTGGAGAGCTAAATTATAGTCTTGAGCTGCTTGTTTCAAGAAACTATCAACTTGGTCGCGGTCATAACCTCGAAATTTACTATCAAATTCTTTATCCTGTATTTCTACTGGTGACAATACCATAACTTCACGCCCCTATTTCTTAAAGATATTAACAAGTAGGATATACTTGCTGTTCTTTGATCGACCCATAATATCATTGATTCGAATACGACCAAAGCCCCTAACACTAAGAGTATCAGTAATGGCAATAAACGCAGACGCATTCTTATTGACGACCCAATTAATTTGGACCTTACCATGATCTACTAAGGCCTTAGCATTTTGTCGAGACAAGTCATAGGCCGTTGCAATAATTGAATCCAATCGCAATGACTGTACAAGGATCGTTTCATCAATTGACTCATCTTTTGGCAAAAGAACCTCAGAAAAATCTTTTTTAATCAAATGAATCTTGTAAGGACCAATCTTTTTCACTTGTTCCTCAATGTAATCGCTCATCGAATTAAATACAAAAAATTGCCAATTTTCACCATCGGTAATTATATCTCCAAAACGGTCACGTTCTACGCCTGATCCTGTTAATGAGCCTAATATTTGACCGTGATGTAAATTAGCAAATTTTTCTGGATAACGTATTTCATACATAGCAATCTCGAAATCAGAATCTTGCGGTACAAAATAGTCAGGAGCAATTATTCCCCTGACTCTTTCAGAATTTCTAAAACCTCCAAAGTAATGAACATATAAATCGTCATACTTGTTAATCAGGTTATTCAAAATTGTTTGTTCGCGCAGATTCAAAAAATCAGTCAATTGTGGCGTATACATCGTTTGAGCTCTTAATAAAATATCACTTATTTTATCAATGAACGGCTTTTCTTCTGGACGAAAATAGCCGCCGCCAATGATTGTATTTTTATCATCCATAGTTAAATTATTAAAAATATCGCTTTCTGCAATAATCGAATTAATATCAGTGCAACTATTGGAGAAAAATCTAGAAAACCTATACTAGTAGGAATAAACCTTCTAATTAAGTTCAAGAATGGATCTACTGCTCTAACTATCAAACTTCCAAAAGCTGAATTATATAGTGAAGGTATAAAAGACATTATACAATACAAAAAAATTATAAATTCATACAATTCGAAAGCCAGACTAATAATGAACGGCAGTCCACTTACAATTCGATCCATATCATTCCTCGACTTTATTCGTTTATATCTGGTATGCTTCCGTCGATTTCAAACTTAGGTGGTGTGCAAAGAAAAATCTTATCGCCAACACGCTTGATTTCACCATTGATGGCATAAATAGCCCCAGTCAAAAAGTCCACGATCCGCTTTGATTGTTGATCATTGACATTGGTAAAATTAACGATCACCGCTTTATTATTCAAAAGTTGTTTAGCGATAACTTTCGCATCTGAGTAAACCCTAGGTTGGTAAATAGCAATTTTACTGTTGGCCTTAGTTCGAGCTTCACTAGCTGTACTCATAGATACTACCTTTTCGTTATTTGCGTAGTTTTCTTGCTTTGGTTCTGCTGCTTCTGGCTTCTTTTCGTCGAAGTCATCTTCATCATTAATACCAAAAAAACTGCCTAATTTTTCAAATGCCATAGGAAAGTCTCCTTTTATTTTTTGTTACGACGTTTAAAAATTGGAGGAGTTGAATCATCATCGTCATCGCTTAAATCAATTGTTTCTGGTTTTTGGAAAATTTCAAAGTCTCCCTTTTCGCTAGAAACGTTATTGTTCTTTGAAGCATCACGATTAATATCCCAGTCTGCTAAAGGATCATTAGATGGTTTAGCTTGAGGTTTGGGTTGTGCTTGCTCCTCAGGCTTCTTATTATTGTCCAATGTAGCTCTTGGATTGTGCAATGGGCGTCTAGTTGGTTCCTTCTTCTTATCGCCACTTTCAACACCAGTAGCAATAACCGTTACCTTAACTTGATCACCTAAAGTATCATCGATTGAAGTACCAAAGATTATATTAACATCTGATGTAGCTTGTTCGGAAACAATTTGCGCTGCATCTTGAGCTTCAAATAGTGACAAGTCTGGTCCACCAGTAATATTAAGAAGAACTTGTTTAGCACCATCGATTGAAACTTCAAGTAATGGTGAAGAAATAGCCTTCTTAGTAGCTTCAGTAATTCTGTTTTCGCCGTTAGCTGTACCGATACCCATCAAAGCAGAACCTTGATCAGACATAACTGTCTTAACATCGGCAAAGTCCAAGTTAACGAAACCAGGTGATGTGATCAAATCAGAAATGCTTTGAACACCTTGACGCAAAACGTCATCAGCAACACTGAAAGCTTCATTCATTGGAGTCTTCTTATCGACAATTTCCAATAGTTTACTGTTAGAAATTAAAACTAATGTATCAACATCTTTCTTTAGTTCAGTAATTCCATCGGCTGCAAAACGTGAACGCTTAGCACCTTCAAAGGCAAATGGACGTGTAACAACGCCAACTGTCAAAGCACCACTTTCTTTAGCAATGTTAGCAACGATAGGAGCGGCACCAGTACCAGTTCCACCACCCATTCCGGCAGTGACAAAAATCATATCTGCGCCTTCAAGAGCTTCTTTAATGGCCTCTTCACTTTCCTGAGCAGCTTTTTGTCCAACCTCAGGATTTGAACCAGCACCTAAACCTCTAGTCAATTTAGGTCCTAATTGAATTTTAGTTTCAGCATTTGAATTTTCTAGAGCTTGAACATCAGTATTAGCAGCGATGAATTGGACGCCTTTGATATCTGCTTCAACCATTCGATTAACAGCATTTCCGCCGGCACCACCGACACCGATAACTTTAATTACCGCTCCCTTGTTTTGGCTTGAGTCTAAAGTATATTCCATTAAGGAGTTCCTCCTACAAATCATTTAATTTAGTTTTTATTAATCAAAAAATCTACTCCAAAAGTCCTTGAATTTCGACGTCTTTTTCTCTTTTGATTCTGGCGTCTCTTCTTCAGTTGGTTGGTCCTCTTGAGTTGTATCAACTGGTTGTTCTGGTTGTGGTTCTGGAACAGTCGGTTGAGGTCTACTATTTGAAACAGTAGCACCATTGACAACATTGTCAGCAATTACTCCAATGTCATTCAATCTTGAAGCATAAGTAACTAATCCTAATCCTAAAGAATAAGAAGGATACCGCATACCCATTTGGGTAGGTACGTAGCTTCTTACTTTAACATCAAAAATCTTTCGAGCAAGATCTTCAATGTTAGGAGTTGCAGCTACACCACCAGTAAGTACGATACCACCCGGAAGTGATAACGCTCCAGCCTCTTCTAGTGGTGCTTGCAATCTCGTAAAGATTTGGTTCAATCTAGCTTCAATGATTTCGGCTAAATATTCCTCTGAAATCATGGTTGGCTCACTCTTTCCAACCACTTCTACGTTAATATTTTCCTCAGTTTCCGACTTATCAGCTGATGCATTACCGTAGTAAAGCTTTAATTGGTTGGCATTCTCAACCGTTGTATTTAAAACGACAGAAATATCATGCGTTACATAATCTCCGCCTTCAAAATCTACAGTCGACAATTTTAAGTTATGATCGTGCACGACTGAAGCTGTTGTTTGCCCAGCTCCCATGTCGATAATAACGGCTCCAAAATCACTTTCACCGTCATTTAATACCACCTGACTCAATGCCATTGGAGAGATTACTTTATGAATAATATTTAGACCGGCCTTTTGAATGGCCTTTTTAGTATTATGTACGATTGTTTTTGGTGCCGTGTAAATGATTCCCGTCATTTCCAAACGAACACCAATCATTCCTCGTGGATCACGAATATTAGTGAATCCATCAACGGAAAATTGTTTAGGTATTAGAGAAACTACTTCTCTTTCACTAGGTAAGTTTTGGACCATAGCAGCCAGCATTACTTGTCTGACATCATTTTCATTAATTTCTTTTGATTGAGAACCAACCGCTATCATCCCTTGGCATTTCTCAATCTGTAACATATTTGCCGATATACCGACTACAACGTTACGAATAGTTATATTTGCTTGTGTTTCGGCCTTCTTAATGGCTTTTTTGATAGCACCTGCCGCTTTGTCTATATCGACTATAACGCCACGACTGACTCCCTCAGAACGTTCACTGCCAACGCCCACGACACTCAATCTATCATCAGACGATTCAGCAACGACCACTTTTATTGAATTAGTACCAATATCTAGACCTACAAAGAATTCAGAATTGTCCATTAATCGTAGCAGCCTCCCTTACCTAGAAAAATCTATTCACTAAAAAATTTTAACACAAATATGATTATATTAAACCTATTTCTTGTCTTTAAAGGGATAAGAATAGGCACCGATTTCTAAATCTATAACGCCTTTTTTCTTCATCTGCGCAGCCATTCCTGGATAATACTTCAACTTCGACTGAACAGTCCTCATATCAGCTATCACCTTATTGCCATCATTCATGTCAATCTTAATGCGATATGGATTCAGCTTCGTTGGAGCGTTACGAATCTCAGAAATGTTGGTTTGAATATTTTTAGCCAACTTAGCATAAATATTGGAAATTTGTTTCAATCTCTTATGACTAAAATTACTATAAATTGGATAACTTCCAATCGGTGAATTGAGTTTTTGATCTATTATCTGACCATTACTAATAATCCGATAATAACCACCATCTTTGGCAATAAATCCAAGTGTTGGACGTTCCTTCACAGTAATTGTCAAATCGCGCAAATTACGAGTACGAAATGAAATAGATTCAATCGATGGTAATTTTTTCTCTGTTTCTTTTGATATCGAACCATGGTGCAACAAAACATTGAACAAAGTGGAATGATCATCAATTTTAGTAGCATCGATAACTTGTTGTGCTCCCAAATCATTGACACCTTTAACATTGATATTCCTAACTTTACTCAACGGCGAACCAAAATAAGCAATCAAAACTATGAAGAAAACTAGTACGATGATTAAACTATTTTTACTTACTTTGATTTTTATCTTTTTCAACACCTTAATCCTCAAATCTTACTTATTTACTAAGTCGACCAGAACTTTGATCAAGCGATCAGTCGCATCAGGGACACCAATCTTCTTAGAATTGATTGACATTTCTTGTTGCAACTTAGCATCACCCATAATTTGATTAATTTCTTTAAACAAACTATCAGAGTTCAAATCTTTCTCAGCAATCATAACTGCAGCGTCGACTTTAGCAACTGAAAGTGCATTTTTTGTTTGGTGGTCATGCGTTACATAAGGACTTGGAATGAAAATCGCTGGAATTCCAAGTGCCGTTATCTCAGCGATACTAGTAGCACCACTACGACCAACAATCAACTTAATATCAGGTAAAATCTCAGGCATATTATCAATATATGGCAATACCGAAACATTTGCACTCTTAAGGTACTTGTCATCAATCAATTTAATAACACCATCATAATGTACTCGACCCGTTACGAATAATACTTGATAATCACTTTCAACAAATTTAGGCATCGTTTCAATTACAGCCTGATTGATTGGCTTGGCACCTCTGGAACCTCCAAAAATCATAACCGTATCTTTGTCTGGTTCTAAGCCAAACTCTTTTAAACGGTCATTCTTCTGAATGTTAACTACTTCTTGGGCTCTAGGGTTACCAGTGAAAACGATCTTTCTTTTTTCATTAAATTGATCTGCTGCTTCAGTAAACGCAATTGCAATCTTATCAACGAAGTTAGCTAAGAACTTGTTTGTAACGCCAGCAATTGTGTTTTGTTCATGAATTACGGTCGGTATGTGCATTGTGTGAGCTGCATATACGATAGCACTTGAAACATAGCCACCAGTTCCGATGACGATATCTGGCTTAAATTCTTTGATAATCTTACGAGATTTATGAATACTTGATAAGAACAATTGTACTGTCTTCAAATTTTCCAAACTCAGTTTACGTCTAAAGCCTTGAATTTCAATTGTTTTAAATGCAATGCCAGCATTCTTGACAATCTTGCTTTCTAGGCCTTTTTCTGTCCCAACGTATAAAACATCCTCAACCATGTCACGTTCCTTTAAACGCTTAATTAAGGCCATTGCGGGGTAAATATGTCCACCGGTACCACCACCGGAAACAATTATGCGCATTTTAGTCATCATTGATTTCTCCCTTTAAAGTTTCGACCTCTTTAATAAATTGGTCACCACGTTCTTCAAAGGTGTGGAATTGATCCCAACTAGCTGCAGCTGGTGAAAGCAAAATAACATCTTCTGGATCACTTTGTTTGTACGCTTCAGGAACTGCTTCAGTCAAATTATCAACTTTAACAATGTTACTTACATCGGCTTTTTGAGCTGATTCAATCACCTTATCTGCTGTTTGACCATAAACTACTAAATTATTAACTTTCCCCTTTAAAGCAGGAATAAGTTCGTCAAATCCGTTTCCACGATCCAAACCACCGGCAATCAAAGTAATTGGTTGTTTGAAAGCTGTTAAGGCTACGATTGTTGCTTCCACATTAGTAGCTTTGGAATCATTATAAAACTTATGTCCGCCAAAAGTATCAACGTACTGGATACGATGTTTGACACCCTTGAATGAAGATAAGACTTCAATAATATCGGCGTTACTTACGTCGTACAGTTTAGCAACACTGATTGCTGCCAAGGCGTTTTGAACGTTATGTTCACCAGGAATCTTGATTTCGTCAGTTTTCATAACAGCTTCGCCATTGCAATAAATGACATCATCTTTTACAAAAGCACCTTGATCTAAAGTTTGGTTGTCAGAAAATGGCAAAATTTGAGCCTGTGATTGTTTAGCTAAACCACGCCATTCTTCAGTATTGTAATTAACTACAAAGTAATCATTCTTAGTTTGGTTCTTAGTAATGTGCATCTTAGCTTTGATATAGTTTGCACGAGTCTTGTGAAAATCTAAGTGAGTTGAATAAATATTATTTAACACTGCTACATGTGGATGTAATTCAATCGTTCCTTGCAATTGAAAACTAGAAAGCTCAGTTACAACAACATCCTTGGCAGTTGCTTTTTGAATAACATCGGAAATAGGAATACCAATGTTTCCAGCATAATAAGAATTCTCGAACTTTGGTGAATGCTTGAGCATCAATTGAATCAAAGTCGTCACTGTAGTTTTACCGTTAGTTCCTGTAACACCAACCATTGTGGCATCACTAAAACTATAGGCAACTTCTGGCTCAGTAATAACTGGAATCATCAATTCCTCGGCTTTTTGAATCAACTCATTGGAATAGAAAATTCCCGGATTCTTAACTAAATAATCAAATGAATCATCAATTAAGTCAGCACTATTAGTTCCAGTGATAACTTTGAATCCTTCATCGATCAAAGCTTGAGCTTCAGTGTTACCTTCAAGGGGATTAGAATCGACAACGGTAACATCAGAACCCATTTTTTTTAATAATTTGGCTACGGCGTAACCACTCTTGGCTAAGCCTAATACTAAGATTTTTTTATTTGAATAATTACTCTTTTTCATTGCTTAAACTACTTCCCTATACGAATAAAATTAAATAAATTGCAGAACAGATTGCCCCGAAAATCCAAAAGACAATATCAATCTTCCATTCACTCCAGCCCATCATTTCAAAATGGTGATGAATTGGTGTCATCTTGAAAATACGACGGTGGAATACTTTGAATGAAAAGACTTGTAACATAACACTGGCTGTTTCAATTACATAAACCAAACCGATCAACAATAGTGACCAGTAACGACCTAATAAAATTGAAATAGCTGCTAATCCAGCACCAAGAGCCAATGAACCAACATCACCCATAAAAATCTTGGCTGGTTTGTGGTTGTACAGTAAGAATGCTAATAAAGCACCAACCACTGAGAAACACACGATAGCTAAATCAGGTTTGTTTTGATTCAAAGAAATGATTCCGTAAGTAAAGTAAGAAATTGTTCCTAATCCACCTAACAAACCATCCAAGCCATCAGTCAAGTTAGTAGCATTTGAAAAACCAACCAACCAAAAGATTGTGAACAATACGAAAATCACTACTGAATCAATCGACAAGATTCCAGGAATAGTAAAGTTCATTGGTAATTGATCATCGTTATAAACGTACAAGAAAATAATTCCAACGATTACTTGTAACAATGCTTTTTGCCAAGCACGTAAGCCTAGATTTCTCTTCTTGAAAACTTTAATGAAATCATCAATGAAACCAATGCATCCGTATAACACGATGACAAAAGTCGTAATCAATAATGAGCGATCCAATTGACCTTGCCAAAGTCCGACCCAAATATTTGTGATCAAAGTAGCTAAAATTACTAGCAAACCACCCATAGTAGGTGTGCCAGACTTTTTAGCATGCCACTTTGGGCCTTCTTCACGAATCGATTGTCCTTCCTTATGTCTAATTAGATAACCAATTAAAAATGGCATCAAAATTGCAACGATAGCAAACGAGCTAACTATATCGAAAATAATATGACTAATTTCCATGAAAATCCCCTTAATTATTTATTTTTCAATGTGATTATAATTTTACCACTGTCATTTATCACATGACCAGCCTCAACTGACTGTTTAACGACATATCCATCGCCTTTTGTCGTAACTTTTTTACCAGTTATTTCAGCAAACTTCAGAACATCGTTTTTCGACCAACCTGTCAGATCTGGCATCGTCATTGCCCCATTAGTTAACAAGACCATTCTTTGTCCTGGCATTACTTTTTGACCACTATCAGGTAATTGTTGCACGACTTTATCACCCGTACCAATCACTCCTGATTGTAAGCCTAAGTTCTTGATCTTACTCAACGCTGAGTTCGTTGATTTGTCCAAAAGACTAGGTACATTCACGTACTGACTACCTGCTTCAACAGAATCAGTCTGTGATTTTCCTTGGCTAACTAAACGTTTAACTAATGGATTGAAGACCTCAGATAAAATCTTTTCAGCAGATTCAGTCATTTTTTGTGGCTGTTTCATCGTGACATAAACAATGTAATTAGGATCATTATATGGAATCATCCCAGCAACAGAGAAAATATAATTATTTGAACCTGTCAAATAACCACCGTTTGGAGAGGCAATTTGAGCAGTTCCGGTTTTTACACCAACCTTAACTCCAGGTACATTATAAACTATCCCGGTACCATAACTCTTCGTTACAACTTGACGCATAGCTTTTTGAACTTTTTTAGCTGTACTTGCTTTGATTGGCTGGCCGACTACTTCACGCTTAAATTTCTTAGTCGTCTTACCTGTATCGGCATCAACGATTTTTTTGATAATTTGTGGCTTGATCATTTTTCCGCCGTTAGCAATAGCCGAAAAAGCCTGCAACATTTGCATAGTATTAACATTGACACTTTGACCAAACGAAGTCATTGCTTGATCACTTGTGTGTTCATAAGAAATACTACCCGAAACCTCTCCAGGTAGATCCACACCAGTCTTTTGACCAATATGGAACTTCTTCATGTAATTCATCCAAGTTTGTGAGCCCATCTCTTGTTCCAATTTGACCATACCAACGTTAGATGATCTCGTAAAGGCCTCAGAAAGAGGAATATAACCCCAGCCAGCAGTATTCCAATCGCCGATTGTTCGACCACCAACTTCTACTGTACCTGATTGATAAAGTTGATCAGGATTATAGTTTCCAGAATCGATTGAAGCTGATAAAGTCAAAATTTTCATGACTGAACCCGGTTCAAACTGATCTTCAACTAATGTGTCACGCCAACTATTGCTGAGTCCCTTACCAGTTGTTGGATTAAAGGTTGGGCGTTGTGTGGCCGCTTCAATTGCACCAGTTTTAGCATTCATTACTAAGATTTGTAAATTCTTTGGTTCATATTTCTCTTCAACTGTTTGCGCTAAAATTTCAGCGTATTGTTGAATTTTACTATTCAAAGTTAAGTAAACATTGGAACCATCAGAGGATTTCTTCTCCACCATTTGCGATCCAGGTAACTCATTACCGTTTTTATCAACTTTAGTGATCTGTTTACCATTTTTACCTGATAAAACTTTATTAAAGTACTTTTCAATTCCCATCACACCACTGATATTGCTGTTTTCATCATTGGCATCATCAGCCTTTGTAATACCAACTAAGTTCGTTGCAAAGACTCCATTAGGATAAGATCTTGAAGGCAATTCAATAAAATGAATCCCCGGTAAATTCTTGGAAGTGATCTTACGTTTTATTTCAATCGATAAACCACGACCTGATGGACCAAACTCGACTTGATACTGTTTCTTGCTTGCAGGAGTCAAATATTTTTTGATTTGCTTCTTTGATAAAGACAAATATTTACTCAATACCTGAGCCGTTTTATCTTTATCAACTACATAGTCAGCTTTGCCACTAGCCGTTTTCGACTTATGATCCACAATTGCATAAATATTATAAATAGTTGAATCTCCAGCAATCATATCCCCATTAACGTCGAGGATATCACCACGTTTGGCATTGACTTTTGTCACTCGTTCGTACTTTTGTTTCGTCTTTTGCTCCAAATTAACGCCGTCATATTGCTTACTCATTGAGATATAGGCGAATCTTTGGATAAAAAGGATAAAAGAAAAGGCAGTCGCAATCAAAATTACTATCCCAACAATATAATGATTGCGTCTTGCCTTATTTTTAAATAATTTTCTGAACTTACTCATTTTGAAATATTCCTTACATTGTTGTCACTCATTTTCAAATTATGCTTTTTTGCAAACGAAGAAAAGCGATCAAAACTAGTTAATTCAGAAATCTCTTGTCTTAAATTAACGTTACTGGTATTTGTTTTTGTAATCTGTGTAGTCAGACTATCTAATTTATTTTGAGAAGAAGTCATCGAAACTTTAATGCTGACCAAAGTAACCATTAAGCCCAAGGTCAATAAAGCTAATGTCACGATTGAAAGGATCTCAAACTTTGACAAAGCAACACTAGAAGTTTTTGGAGCAGACTGAACCTGCTCTTGTGGTTGTTGTTCAACTTGATATTCTTGTAAGTTTCTGGCAGTACTTTCTTCTCTCATATTATTATTTCTCCATTATATCTTTTCAACGACACGTAATTTCGCACTATGAGCCCGATTGTTTTCAGACAATTCTTCTTCATTAGGCAAGATTGGTTTCCTAGTGATCTGTTTCAAGACTGGCTTGATATCATCAGGAATGACAGGAAGTCCCCTTGGTAAATCAACATGGGAATTGTTTTTAAAAATATGTTTTACAATTCGGTCTTCTTTGGATTGAAAAGTTATAACGCTTATTCTGCCTTTTGACGCTAACAAATCTATGGCTTGTTCGAGAGATCTCTCTAAAGAACCCAATTCATCATTAACAGCAATTCTAATCGCTTGAAAAACACGTTTAGCAGGATGACCACCAGTTCTTCTAGCTGCTGCAGGAATAGCATTTTTAATAATGTCTGCTAATTCCAAGGTAGAAGTAATACGATGATCATCTCTAGTACGTTCAATGGCGCGAGCAATTTGTTTAGCAAATTTTTCATCACTATATTTATAGAAAATACTTACTAATTCATTAAATGTCCAGTCATTAACGATTTTTTCGGCATCAAGATCTTGTCTCTGATCCATCCGCATATCTAAACGGGCTTCTTTTTTATAGCTAAAGCCTCTTTGGGCATCATCAAATTGAGGAGATGAAACTCCCAAATCATAAACAATGCCGTCAACCTTCTCTATTCCAAGTTCGTTCAAACGTTCTTGCATATTTTCAAAATTATCGCGTATTAAAGTTAGTGAATTATCACCAATAATGTTTGGATCATTTTGAATATTTTCACCGACCTCAATGGCAGCCTCATCACGATCAAAAACATAAAGATGACTATTGTGTACGCGACTCAATAATTCTTTAGTGTGTCCTCCACGACCAAAGGTTGCGTCAACGTAAATACCATTATCGTGTGGATTTATTTCATCAATAGTTTCTTTTAAAAGTACTGTTTTATGTTTATATACATTAGAAGTCAAAGTCTGTCATTTTCTCCGATATTTCCTCAAAATTATCTTCAGCCTCTTGGCTAAATTCGTTCCAACGCTCCGCATCCCAAATTTCAATTCGATCTGAAACTCCGACAATTACACAATCTTTTTGTAATTTAGCAAACTTGACTAGTGGGTTCGAAAGATTGATCCGACCTTGTTTGTCAAATTCAACTTCTGCCGCAGCAGAGTAAAAGAATCGCGTAAATGCTCTTGCGTCTTTTTTTGTTAAAGGCAACTTATCCAATTGAGCTTCGAGTTTTTCCCATTGCTCAATTGGATACCCAAAAAGGCAACCATCCATACCTCGAGTAATTACAAACTTATCACCAAGTAGCTTCCTAAACTTTGCCGGGATAATAACCCGACCTTTAGTATCTAGTGTGTGATGAAATTCACCCATGAACACGGACAGTTCACCTCAATTCTTTAACACTTCCTAATTTACCACAATTCCCCACTTTTAACCACATGATATTAATAATTT
Source organism: Companilactobacillus pabuli (assembly GCF_014058425.1). Taxonomy (NCBI): domain Bacteria; kingdom Bacillati; phylum Bacillota; class Bacilli; order Lactobacillales; family Lactobacillaceae; genus Companilactobacillus; species Companilactobacillus pabuli. The sequence continues at coordinate 802,087 of NZ_CP049366.1, read as the reverse complement.
CACAAGAAAAGTGAAAGCCATTACTATTTGTATGGTTCTAGCGGTGGGGTAATTTTTCAAATTATATTGGTAACGGTTGCAAATGTTGCATAAAATGAGTTTGTGAAGTAGTATTTCACTATATATTTAATTTGGTGGTGGAATTATTGGACGATAAAAAACCTAAAAGCACTTTGACTAAAATTACACAAGTAGTCGTTTGGCTAATGATCTTAGTAACTATCGGCGGTGTAGTTTTAGGTGCAGTGATGAGTTTCATTTAAAATAAAAAAAATCCTCGTGGAAATGTAAAAATACATTTCCACGAGGATTTTATTTTTGTCTTAATTTTTAACCATAATCAAACGTTTAAAGATTTTATTCAACAAAACTGCCAAAATCAATAACATAATCATATTAGCAATAAAGCTACCACCATTGATAACTAATGAATAAATCCAAGGATTCATTCCCTTTGGAGCATATGAACCCCAGTAAATACCACCCGCAATGAAGTGGAAGAAGTATTTAGCGAAAAATCCGATAGCCGAATAAAAGATGATTAATCCTAAGGCATTATTTCCTTGTTCAATTGAACGTTTTACTTGTACGCTCCCAAGTCCAATCAAACCAACCACACCAAAAGCAACTGGGTATTCCACAAAACCTTGTAGAGGATTCAAAAAACCTCCGTTACTAAAACCACGAATAACTAAATCCAAAATTCCCCAAACTAATCCAGCCATTAAACCAGGCTTCAATCCTCGACGTAATGCAAAAATTGACATTGGAATTAGTCCATAAGAAAATTCCACAGCTGAAACACCAGTTGAATGCGGAATAAACGATAAAACCATCGCCAAAGCGGTGATCAACGCCCCTTCAGTAATGACAACTAAATCATTGCCCCTACCTTTACTAACATTATTGATCATAAAAAAGAACTCCCTTCTGATTTTCGTCATCACAAGAGAGTTCGAGCTTCTGCTTGAACAACACTATCCCTACGCATGCATTAACATAACAGGTTTAAAGGGTCTGAACTTAGTTCACTCTCAGCCGAATGGCTCCCCCTGTGTTGACTTATTCAATTTACAGAAAAATTGTACCATAGTCCTTATTTTCTTCCAAACACTCTGCCCCAAAAACCAACTTTTTTTGTATGAGTCGATAAATCAAGGGGAATGTTTTCGCCAAGCATTCGACGGGCAATATTTTGATAACTATGCCCCGCGTCGCTTTGATCGTCAAAAACTACTGTTCTACCTGAATTAGAAGCTGAAATAACTTTATCTTCATCAATAACGATTCCTAACAGAGGAATCCCTAAATGGTTGACGATATCATCAATTCGCATTGACGTACCGTCATTGATCATATTTTTTCTAATACGATTAATAATCAAATGTGGCGTAATTGGCATATTCATATTTTCCAAAATACCAACGACACGATCAGCATCACTTACAGAGGCAACCTCTGGATTTGTAACCACCAAAGCCCCATCAGCAATGGAAACAGCATTTTGAAAACCATACTCAATTCCGGCTGGACAATCGATCATTACAAAATCAAAGCGTTGCTTCAATTCATTAATGATACTACCAACAGATTCTTTGTCTAAAACGTATTTATCAGCAAACTGTGAAGCTGCCAATAAATACAAATTATCTTCGAAACGTGGATCTCTAACTAAAGCTTGCGATACTACCACTCGATGCTGTGCCACATCAACAATGTCATAAACAATTCGATTGGTTAGCCCCATGACCGCATCCAGGTTTCTTAGACCAATGTCTAGATCAACCATGCAGACCTTTTTTCCAAGGCTTGCCAAGACAGTACTAACATTTGCAGTGGTAGTAGTCTTTCCAACTCCACCTTTTCCAGAAGTTACAACGATTGATATCCCCATAGTTAACCTGTCCTTTTTTTAAACTAACGCTTATAATTCTTCAGATCATCAATACTGATAGAATGCAAATCATCAATGAAAGCATACTTTCCAGCTTGAAAATCTTTTTTGTTATCATCAGTTACGATTTCAATCACATCAGCAATCCTTAATTGATCAACACCGTTTAAATTGCCAAATATCATTGCATCCGTATTATCAGGGTATCCTGCCTGAACGATGCCATCTACATCACCAAGGATATAAATTGAACCGCTGGCTCTCACTTGAGCATCTCGGTGCAATGTTCCTAAGAAAATCAAATCGCCCTCATAATCAATCTTTTGACCGCTGCGAACGATTCCTGATTCAACATTAGTTCGATTAGCTTTTAAAATATCGGCAACCTTTAAATTATCCTCAACGTCTGCTTCAATATCTTTCAAAGTTAGTTGTGGATATTCATCAAAGAAACCACGGATATCGTTTTTTTGATCTTCTGTTAACAAACGATGTCCTGTCTTAACAGTAAAATAAATAACATCATCATTTTCATTAGTTGACTTGGCATTCTGTTGGATAATTAAATCCTTCATTTCCTTCAAAGCAGCGCCATAATTGGCTTTATCGTCAATAATGACCGAAAAACCATTTTTATCACCTTTTAAAATGATGTCACTCATTTACTATCCCTCCGATATTTCACCATCCAACTCGATAAATTTGCCAATGGAATGTAAAGAATAAAGAATACTACTACATTCCACAACAATGTCGGACCCAATGTATACGTGATGAAATCCAATACATCAGTACTGGTTTGTTGCAACAAACGTTCCAACAAATAAATCCCTGACTGCAAAAACGTCAACGACAAGAAATAAATCGAAAGATCATACCCCATATTGTTCTTCAATAATAAGAATTTAAAATGATCAATTCCAACCATCAAAAGAGGTAGAAGAACCGTATACAATCCAATTATTCCGTAATAATAGGAATCATACAAAAGTCCAAAGACAATTCCTAAAATTATTAAATGTCTACGATCATCGATTCTCATTGTCAACATAACTATTAACATTAGCATCAACTGTGGCAAAACGTTAAATCCACCATGGTTTATATTGTTCAAAAAGGCCCATTTCAACAAACCATCTAAGTAAAATGCTAATAATAGAAAAATTACTTGTCCAACTACTTTACGAGTTTTAATATTCATTACTTTTCACCGCTAACTGATGATTTGATTACTGTAACAACTGTGAAATTGCGCAATTCAGCAGCTGGAGTAATGTATACCGAGTTAGTCATACCGTAATTATCTTTCTTAATTCCATAAACTTTACCAATGTATAACCCTCGAGGTGTCAAACCACCTAAACCAGAAGTGATAACGCTTTGACCTTTTTTAATATTCTTTGTTGAAGTGACGTTTTCCATGACTAAATCACCAGTATCGCTATCATAACGACTGACAACACCAGTAATATTTTTATTGTTGCCTAAAATTTCTGCCGCAAATTTGTCATTTAATTCATTGTCGGTTGAAATCAATTCAACCTTTGAACTAACTTTATCAACTTCAATAATTCTACCAATCAAACCTTTACCAGACATAACTGGCATATTTTTCTTAATACCACTCGTTTGACCACGGTTGATTGTTAAATAACTTTGCCAACTACTTGGTGAGCGTGACAAAACAGAAGCATTGACAGTGGAATAATCTGTCAAAGTGCTATTAAGTTTTAATTCTTGTTTGAGTTTTTTATTTTCTTCTTGAACTACTTCTAGCTTAGCCTGATTTTGAGCTAATTCACCGATACGAGACTTTAAACGCTTGTTCTCAGTATAAGTATTGTACAAATCAGAAAACTCTGAGGTAGCATTTTTCACAGCATTAGTTGGATAAGCAAAAACCCCACCAACTACACTGACAACATCATTACCGATTTGTTGAACTACCGGTGGCGTACTCTTTTTATCACGAATATTGACCGTCACCGCTAAAAGTCCAAAAGTTACGATAATAAGTATCATTAAGATAATCAATTTTTTATTTGAAAAGAACTTTTGCATTGCTTCCTCCTAGTAGATCAAATAAAAAAAACGGGATTAACCCGCTTATTTTTGGCGACGCATTACATCGATATTTTTTAGTGATTCTCCAGTACCGATGGCCACACAATCTAGTGGGTCTTGAGCAATGAATACGGGAACTCCAGTTGCTTCAGATATCACTTCAGGTAAATGATGTAATAAAGCACCACCACCAGTAAGTACAATACCATGATCGATAACATCGGCGGCAATCTCAGGAGATGTTTCCTCAAGAGTTTCTTTAATTGTTTCAATGATTTCTTCGACATTTTCGTGAATAGCTGTAGCTATATCTTCACCAGTCAATGAAACTGTCTTAGGTAGACCAGTTACCAAATCACGACCACGAATTTGCATTGTTTCAAGTTCCTTTGACTTCTCGATTGAAGCTGAACCAACTTGAATTTTAACGTCTTCAGCAGTTCTTTCACCAATTTGAAGATTGAAGTTTGATTTAATATATGCAGAAATTGATTCATCAAACTTGTCACCAGCAACACGGATTGAACGTGATGAAACGATACCACCTAATGAAATAGTAGCAACATCAGTAGTACCACCACCAATATCGACAACCATGTTACCAGTTGGATCCATAACAGGAAGACCTGCACCGATAGCAGCTGCAAATGGTTCTTCAATCACATAAGCTTCACGAGCACCTGCATGTTGAGTTGCTTCAATAACAGCACGCTTTTCAACCTCTGTAACACCACTTGGAACACAAACCATAACTGATGGCTTTGAATTGTTAGCAGTCTTTTCGATGAAGTACTTCATCATAGCTGCTGTTGTGTCATAATCGGCAATTACACCGTCACGCATTGGACGAATTGCAGAAATACTACCCGGTGTACGACCAATCATTTCACGTGCGTCTGAACCGACGGCAACGATTTCTCCAGTGTTGTTATTTTTTGCAACAACTGAAGGTTCATTTAAAACTATACCTTTTCCTTCAGCATAAACTAGAGTATTTGCAGTTCCCAAGTCTATACCGAGCTTCTTTGATCCAATACCAAACAATTTATTTCTCTCCTTTAAAGTACACACCACATTTTACGCTAATCAAAATTATATCATAGAAAACGCCGAATGAAAGTACGACGAAATCATATCCTAAATTAAATTTAAAGACTTTAGACTAGAATATGTCTTTTTCGTAATAATTAAATGGTCTATTAAGTTTATTCCTATTAAATGGCAACATTTTTGTAACCTTAAACTGAACTCCTGATCATTTTGCGAAAACATCAACGAGCCATTTGGATGGTTGTGGGCAATCAAAATTTGCGTCGCCGACATCCCAATCGCTTCTCGCAAAATATCACGTGGATGAACCGTCGCTGAATCAACTGTACCAATAAAAATAATTTTCTCTGAGATCACGTGATAACTATTATTTAAATATATTGCTATTAGCTTTTCTTGTGGAGCATTTCCAATTTTCTTAATTAAATGCTGACCCATATCATCAATTGAAACAGTTTTATCTGATAGAGTGTCTGCTTGATTTTTTCTTGATCCTAATTCTATTGCCGCAAGTATTTTACAAGCTTGCGCGACTCCTACTCCATTAAAAGACATTAATTGTTCTAAACTCAAGTTTAAACTATCCGATTCAGAAACTATTTTTTTAGCAAGTTTGGCAACAGGATATTCTTTAGTTCCTCTTCCCAAAATTACCGCTAATAATTCCTCATCTTTTAATGTAGCAACGCCATAACTTAAAATTCTTTCTCTTAAATTTATCATCATAATTGAAAATTACGAAAAATAATTCTCTAAATCTGAAACCAAATAAAATGATCCTGTAACTAACAACAATTGGTCATCAGTCAATCGAGAAACAATTTTCTGTAACTCGTCACGATAATTTTCAATGAAAGAAACATTAGAATATTGTGATAAGTTATAGTCCTCTTTGGTAGCAGAACGTGCCATATCAAGCTTTGTAATATAAATATGCTTAGATTTTGGTACTAATTCGTCCAAAATGTCATGACGATCTTTATCCTTCATCCCTGCATATAAAACAATTATATCCTTATTTTCATAATTTAATGACAAAGAATTGATTAAATTGTAAATTGCTGAAATATTATGAGCTCCATCCAATAAAATCAACGGTTTCTTTTGAACTATCTGACTTCGACCAGGCAACTGATATTTATCAAGATTGTTTCTAATCAAACCTAAGTCTAATTTTAGACCATGCTGTTTTTGATATTCCAGAAAAGCTCGTATCGCAATCGAAGCATTAATTGCCGTAGTTTTCTCAAACCCTAAACAAGTTAAGTCTTCTATTGATAGCTTATCATCATAATATATAAACGATAAAGAAAAATCATTATTTTTATACTTTTTTATTGAAAAATCACGTTCATAACTAAATAAAGGACTATTCAATTTCTCAGCCTCAGTTTGAATAATTCCCTGGACTGATTCATTCAACCGCCCGGTTATGATGGGACGATTAGGTTTAATGATACCAGCCTTTTCTTTGGCAATATCTTGTAAGGTTGGTCCAATTAACTTTTCATGATCCAAGTCGATTGAAGTAATAATTGAAAGAACTGGCGTTATAACATTAGTTTTATCATGTCTGGCACCAATTCCTGCTTCAATTACAGCTACGTCGACACGACCACGGAAATAAAAATAACCCAAAATCGTTACAAATTCAAATTCTGCTAAAGGAATTCCGCTAACTTTTTTCTTAATATAGTTAACTTCTTTAACTAATTCGTCATTAGAAATATATTGATGATTAATTTGAATACGTTCATTGAATTCTTTAATAAAGGGCGATGTAAACATTCCTACCCGCTTGCCACTAGCTTCCAATAAGTTTGCTAAAAAGTTAGTTGTCGTTCCCTTGCCGTTAGTTCCCGTGATATGAATTGTTTCATAACTATCTTGAGGATTACCTAACCGATTCAAAGCTTCTTTAATATTGTCCAAATCATTGGTTCGTTTGAATTTGGGTAAACTATGAATAAATTTCAATGTCTCTTCGTAAGTTTCTAACAATATCTTTCTCCAATTTTTCTTAAATAAAAAGGGCTGGACCTTTGCCAACCCTCATCATTATATACTCAAATATTATTTATTAGCTTGCAATTGTTGAATTCTTTGTTGTACTTTTGCTTGACGTGATTGATAATCAGCCAATTTCTCTTTTTGTTCAGCAACAACTTTTTCTGGAGCTTTTTCAACGAAGTTCTTGTTAGAAAGTTTCTTGTTGATACGTTCAATTTCTTTATCAAGTTTAGCTACTTCTTCATTTTGACGAGCAATTTCATCATCAATGTTAATAAGTTCAGCTAAAGGAACATACAATTCAGCACCATTTGTAACAGCTGTCATTGCTAAAGCAGGAGCTTTTATGTCAGTTGCAACTTTCAAGTCCTTTGGATGCATGAAACGGTCGATGTATTCTTTATTATTCAAGACCACATCTTTAACCTTGTCATCTTGAGGTTTAATTAAAATATCAACAGCCTTAGACATTGGTGCATTAGCTTCCAAACGAATCTTTCTCAATGATTTGATCAATTCAATCAAAACATCCATTTGATCCATGGCATCACTATCGTCAAATTCTGAGTGATTTTCTGGATACTTAGCTTGCATGATTGACTTGCCATTATGTGGCATTGTTAGCCAAATTTTTTCAGTAACAAATGGCATGATTGGGTGCATCAATCTCAAAGTTTGATCCAAGACATAAGTCAAGATCATCTTCTTTTGTTTCTTAGCAGCTTCATCGTCACCAGTTAGAGTAGCTTTACTCATTTCGATGTACCAGTCACAGAAGTCATTCCAAATAAAGTTGTAAAGGTTACGACCAACTTCGCCAAATTCAAAGTTATCCATCAAACGGTTAACTTCTTTAACTGTATGGTTCAATTTAGCTAAGATCCACTTGTCAGACAAGTCATAACTAGTTACTTGTGAAAGATCATCCATAGCAGGAGTGTCGTCGTCAAGGTTCATGATAACGTAACGAGAAGCATTCCAAATCTTATTGATAAAGTTCCAAGCAGAGTCCATCTTGTCATAACTGAATCTAGTATCTTGTCCTGGGGTTGAACCGTTCATCAAGAACCAACGCAAAGCATCGGCACCGTACTTTTGAATAACGTCCATTGGATCGATACCATTACCAAGTGATTTACTCATCTTGCGACCTTGTTCATCACGAATCAAACCATGAATAACAACGTGATCGAATGGTTTCTTACCAGTAAATTTCAAACTTTGGAAAATCATTCTTGAAACCCAGAAGAAAATAATATCGTAACCAGTAACTAAAGTATTAGTTGGGAAGTAACGTTTGAAGTCTTCCGCGTCAGTATCTGGCCAACCCATAGTTGAAAATGGCCACAATGCACTTGAGAACCAAGTATCGAGCACATCTTGTTCTTGATCCCAGTTTTCAATGTCCTTAGGAGCTTCTTCACCAACGTAAGTTTCGCCAGTCTTCTTGTTGTACCAAGCTGGAATTTGGTGTCCCCACCATAGTTGACGAGAAATAACCCAATCGTGAACATTTTCCATCCATTGTGTGAAGGTATCTTCAAAACGGTCAGGTACAAAGTTGACTTTGTCATCACCCTTTTGATTCTTCAAGGCCATTTCTGCAAGTGGCTTCATCTTAACGAACCATTGTGTTGAAAGTCTTGGTTCTACTTGTACACCAGAACGTTCTGAATGACCAACGCTGTGGACGTAAGGTTCGATGTTGATCATGTAACCTTGGTCTTGGAGGTCTTTAACGATGGCTTTTCTAGCATCAAAACGATCCATGCCGTTATATTTACCAGCATTTTCGTTCATTGTTCCATCAGCATTCATTGTGTTGATACGTTTCAAATCGTGACGATTACCAACAGCAAAGTCATTAGGGTCATGGGCTGGAGTGATTTTAACCATACCAGTACCAAACTCTTTATCAACGTAATGATCAGTGATAATTGGAATCTTACGATCAACTAATGGAACGACAACTTCTTTACCAACGATATCCTTGTATCTTTCATCGTCAGGAGCAACGGCAACAGCCACATCACCAAACATAGTTTCTGGACGTGTTGTCGCAATTTCAATGTAACCTGAGCCATCGGCATATGGATACTTAACGTGATAGAAAGCACCTTGGTCATCCTTGTGGATAACTTCGATATCTGACAAAGCAGTTTGTAGTTGTGGATCCCAGTTGATAATGTATTCGCCACGGTAGATCAAACCTTCGTTATATAACTTAACAAAGACTTTGCGAACGGCTTTTGACAAACCTTCGTCCAAGGTAAATCTTTCACGAGAATAATCCAATGAAAGACCTAATTTACCCCACTGTGATTTGATGATAGAAGCAAATTCATCTTTCCATTTCCAAACTTCATCAACGAACTTCTCACGACCTAAATCGTAACGAGAAATTCCTTGTTCACGTAATTTAGCTTCAACCTTAGCTTGAGTAGCAATTCCGGCGTGATCCATACCAGGTAGGTATAAAGTATCAAAGCCTTGCATTCTCTTGTAACGAATTAAAGTATCTTGAATCGTAGTATCCCAAGCGTGACCCAAGTGCAACTTACCAGTAACATTTGGTGGTGGAATAACGATTGAATAAGGTTTAGCTTTCTTATCTCCAGAAGGTTTGAAAACATCTTCGTCTAACCAAGTTTGGTAACGACCTGCTTCAACTTCTTGAGGATTATATTTTGTATCCATGTCGATTTCTCTCATGTTGTTTCCTCCGTTTTTTTTACTTTTTACGCTGATATATTACTTAAAATGAGGATTATCCCCATATTACACTCTCTTACCGGTATAGCCGATAAATTATGGAATACGGGCGCTACGCGCCCCCATAACAGTCTCTAACCGGCATAGCCTAAAACCATGGTATACGGATGCTTACGCATCCCCATAACAGTCTCTAACCGGCATAGCCGGTAAGAGACTGTAAAAAAAGAGCACCCATCCCTAATAGGACGAATGCTCGCGGTACCACCTAAATTAAGAGTTTTCACTCTTCACTCAACAGATAACGGTGGCCCGATCATTTAATGATAGCTCACAGGCAACAATCAATTGATTCGATTCGGCAATTCTCAACAACATGCCTTCTCTGAAATCTCTTCAATCAACACTCCTGCTCAAAGCTGATATTCTGATAATAAAACATTCTTTATTAAACGTCAATTAATTTTATAGCAAACTACTGATGTTTTCTTGATCACTTTCCATAAACTTGTCGCCATGTTCAATGGTTGTGATCTTAATGCCATCCATAGCACGTTGAATTAATCCATCGATATCTAGAACACTCTCAAAATGACGAGTCTTTTCGATACTTGGACGTGTCTTTGGTGATGGTGGAGCAAAGACAGTACAGCAGTCTTCGAATGGTTGAATTGAAAGATTGAAAGTATCGATTTTTTCAGCCAAACGAATGATTTCTGTCTTATCCATTGTTGCTACAGGACGCAAAATTGGTGTAGTGGTAACGTCATTGATAGCTGCCATACTTTCCAATGTTTGTGAAGCAACTTGACCAACAGCCTCACCATTGAAAATTGCTAGACCGTGTTCTTTTTCACGGATCAAATCAGTCAATCTCAACATGAAACGACGTTGAATCGTCATCAAGTAACCTTCAGGAACGCTGGATTTGATTGTTTCTTGAATTTCAGCAAAAGGTACTTCGATAAACTTGATATTTCCACCAAAGGCAGTCAACTTAGAAGTTAATTCTTTGGCCTTATTCAAAGCTTGTTCTGAAGTGTATGGAGGACTGAAGAAGTGAACCATTTCAATATCCACCCCACGCTTCATAGCTAAGTATCCGGCAACTGGAGAATCGATTCCACCAGATAGCATCAACATAGCCTTTCCAGCTGTACCGACAGGGAGACCACCAGCACCCTTAACTGTTAAGTAGGATAAATAGATTCCATCTTGACGAACTTCGACAGAAATCTTGATATCAGGGCGTTTCATCTCAACATCAATTCCTGGGAAAGCTTCACAAATAGCATCCCCTAATTGCAAGTTGATTTGATTAGTATCTAGTTCATAAGTCTTATCCGCACGTTTAGTTCCCACTTTGAAACTCATGCCAGGCTTATAAGCTTCGTGCATCATTTCAACAGCTTTTTTCTTAACATCTTCAAAATCACGTGAAACCTTCACACTGAGTGAAAAAGTTTGGATACCAAAGACATTCTTTAATTTTTCCATTACTGGTTTTGCATCAACACCGTTTAATTTAATGTGTAGACGATCACGATGTGGTTGCATTCTAAGATCAGGGTAATCCTTCAAAACCTTAGCTACATTCCCGTGAAGACGGTCGATGAAGCTTTTACGGTTTTTACCCTTTGTTGATAGCTCGCCGTAACGAACCATAATTTCAGTATATTCCATGTATTTCTCCTAGTTCAAAATTTGGAAATGGTCGTGAATTTCATCTAAATTCTTAATGAATTCATCCATTTCTTTTTCAGTATTACTTTCATCTAAACTAACACGTACAGCACTAGTTGCAACATTTTCTCTGACATTCATTGCCTTTAAAGTACCTGATTCCAAACCCTTTTTGGATGAACAAGCACTAGTTGTTGAAATATAGATGTCACGGTCTTCAAACGTATGCACGATTGTTTCACCACGAACACCATCGATTGTAAAACAGATAATATGTGGAGCAAAATTATCAGCAATTTGTGAAAAGACGTGAACGTTGTCCATTGTCTTCAAATGGTTAACTAATTTTTCCTTTAGTTGCTCCATCTTGTCAGCCTTTTTGTCTTCATCCTCTTTTAGAAGACGAATAGCTTTAGCCATACCTGCAATTGCTGGAGTATTTTCAGTACCACTACGAAGGTTTGATTCTTGACCACCACCAGCCATTAGTGGTTCAAGTTGTTTACCTTCTTTCATATAAATAAAGCCGATTCCACGAGGTGCATGGAATTTGTGACCAGAGAAAGTATAGTAATCAACACGTGGATCCATGAATTTATCTTGAATATTCTTACCAATTGCTTGGACAGAATCGACGTGATAACTAATATTTGGATAGTCTTTTAGGACATTGGCAATCTCATGGATTGGTTGAATAGCACCAATTTCATTATTAACTGCCATAGTTGAAACTAAAATCGTATCGTCACGAATAGCATTCTTAAGGTCTTCAGCACTAATATGACCAGTCTTATCGACTGGTAAATAAGTTACTTCAAAACCTAGTTCTTCAAGTTGATGCATCGTGTTCAAAACAGATGGATGCTCAATTTGTGTTGTGATGATGTGTTTACCAAATTCACGTTTCTTGAAAGCTGTACCCTTGATGATCCAATTGTTACCCTCAGTACCACCACTAGTAAAAACGACTTCATCTTGTTTGAAGCCCATTAGTTTTGCGATTTGTTTACGAGATGTTTCCAATAATTCATAAGCTCTCAAACCTAACTTATGCAAACTAGAAGGATTCCCGAAATATTCTTCACTAGCAGCATTGTAAGTTTTTAGAACTGAATCATTAACTTTAGTTGTTGCACTATTATCAAAATATATCATTTTTGCCTCACCAAAATAAAAAGGCCTCAAAGGCCCAAATTTTTATCTATTATAATTTAACACACTTTTAGAGAAATTAAGAATTAATTGTCTCTTTTATTCGGTCAACTGAACCAGATTCAACCTCTTCCAAGGCTTTTGAAATTACATCAACTGACTCTTGATAGTTGTAATCATCATCAAATAATGAACGTGCATGTGCCAATTCATCACTAAAGGCGCCATCCTTAGTAGCATAACGGTTTGCATATTGCAGTAACTTTTCGGCTAATTGGACGTTGTACTTCAACTTAGAAGTTTTTTCTACCAAGTTATTCAAATCCTCTTGCGTGATGATGACTGCTTTACTAATATCTTCCATATTAATTTGATCAGCATCTAAATCATCATATAATTTATTGATTTCATCATAAACCATGTAGAAGTAATCAAGATAATCATCTGGCAAACCATTCAAGCGCAATTGTTCGATCATCTTTTTTTGAATCTCTAAACGTTTAGCATATTCATCGACACTATTACGAGCAATTTGTTCACTAGTTAACATCTGATTGAGTTCATCATTAATATCTTTTTCACTAGTTTCGATTTCATCTAATTCTTTAACGATGTTTTTAAAATCAGTTCTTACTTGTGAAAAAATCACTTGTTTATCAGCAATACTTTGTACGTCGGCATCGTATTCACGACGAACTTCATTCAAGGTATCAAAATTACTCTTAAAAGTATCTAAAGTCTTATCTGTTAAGACATAACCTTCTTGTAATTTCTGAATTCTTTTATCCAAACGATTGTGTTGAAAAACCGCGTGATTGATGTAGTCTAAAACAGGTTTTTGTTCCTTTAAAACATCACGCTTACCGTCTATTTCCAACGTTAACGTTTCATACAAGTCGTCAATTCTTTGTTTAATATCTTCATTATTAGTATTAACAGCGTCGAAATTCAATTCACCCAACTTGTCATTTGATTCTTCAATTTCTTTTTGAACTTCTTGAATCAAGGCAACAATATCATCATTGAATTTGAAATGTTGCTTATCTAATTTTTGAAAGACAAACTTAATTTCGTCCACTTGCCCTGGGAAAACTTCATTTAAGTCGTGGAACAATGGTTCGATAACTTTTAATTGGTCTGTGATCAAACCTAGCTTAATTTTAATATCGTCCAAAATTTGACTAGCTTCAATGTGATCACCTTTAGTTGTTAATTGCTTTTCATTATCTAATAAGTTAGCAATCTCTGATAACTCATCCTCTAATTTATCGGTCGCTGGACCATAACTAAATGATTGCGTCAAAACTTGCTTGCGTAATGTTTGATATTTCTTTTGTAATTCTTCGCTGTGAGTAGCATTCAATTCATTGCTCTTTAACAATTCATCAAAGCCCTGTGAAATTTGAGAAATTTCATCTTCAAATTGTTTCAAACTAGCATTAATTTTTTTCAAATCACTATTGGCACCGAAAACCTTAAATTCAGTATTTTTGTATTCGGCTCCACGCATTTGTCGAAGAATATCCGAAAAAATCTCTTCTTCTTGCTTGTGATATTCAACTTTCAACTGATTAAAACGATCATCACTAGCACCAGACAATTTCATTTTAGTTAGTTTCTCAATTTTGCCTTCTAAGCGAGCTTCTTTTAAGTGATCAGTTCTATCCTTATATTCATTTAACGTGGAAGCATTTTTCTTTTGCAAAAACCACATGTACCATAAGAAAAATAGAACGATTAAGATTATTCCAATAATAATTACAAACACATTTACACCCCTAATGACGATTCAGTCTTGTCTTTATGAAATTATAACAAATATTACTCTTATTATTATCTAAGTCAGCTTTTCATAATAAAGTTTTAAACTATTCCCAAAATAATTTTGACAATCGTTCGTCATCACGGTATACTAGCCTTCGTGTAAAATATGCAGCAAAGAGCGGCAAGAACGTCAACAGTTATCGACGAGTTAGTTCAATCAGTAACCTGTGGCTGCACAAGGTGAAATTTGTAACGATAACTGCACGAATGCTAAGCTCTAGTTAATTATTTTACTCCAGACAAACATTTTGGAGGAATTAAAATATGTCAAGATATACTGGCCCACGCTGGAAATTATCACGTCGTTTAGGTATCTCACTTTCAGGTACTGGTAAGGAAATCGCTCGTAGAAACTACGCCCCTGGTCAACACGGACCAAACGGTGGCCGTCGTAAGATCTCAGAATACGGTCAACAATTAGCTGAAAAGCAAAAGTTACGTTTCATGTATGATGTTAACGAACGTCAATTCCGTAACCTATTTAACCGTGCTGGTAAGATGGATGGTATCCATGGTATCAACTTAATGATCCTTCTTGAAACAAGATTGGATAACGTTGTTTACCGTTTAGGTCTTGCAAGTTCACGTCCACAAGCTCGTCAACTTGTAAACCACGGTCACATCACAGTTGATGGCAAACGTGTTGATATCCCTTCATACGAAGTTCAAATTGGTCAAAAGATCAGCCTTCGTGAAAAGTCAAAGGACCTTGCTATTGTTAAGGAAAACCTTGAAAACGTTGTTGGTCGTCCTGGTTTTGTTAACTTCGATGAAAACACATTGACAGGTTCACTAGTACGTAACCCAGAACGTGACGAACTAGAACCAAACATTGATGAATCACTAGTTGTTGAATACTACAACCAAGTACTTTAATATTTGGACAAAAATACATTCACTATTTGGTGGATGTATTTTTTTTTGCCTTATTTTTATATAAATTAAAAAGAACATCACCAGAATGAAATAATAACTTCACTCTAACAATGTTCTCTACTTAAATTTAATCCTACTTAATGAATTTAGAATAAGCAGCAGACCAACAATACTAGCTATCAAGCCGCTCCACCACATGACTCCAAAGGTTGCGTTAAAAAACAATTGGAAAAACGCCAACGTTATAATTACGCCGAACCAAAATTCCGCACATTTATACCACTCCATCTTCATCATCCCTTAATTATTATTCTCTTAATTCAACATCATTATAGGATATCTTTTATACAAATTAAACTAATAATAAAAAATTAATTTTGTGAAGAAATTTCTTGATTGAAGTCAACTAAATACTTACTCAATTGTAAAAATTTATCTTTTAAAATTTGATCATAATCACCTTTTATAACTTCTTGCGAAGTATTCAACAATTCAAAGCCTATCACTAAATCACTAGATTTTACCTTTTGATAATGTGTTATAACTTTTTCAAAGTTGTCAGCCGACAATAACTTACTAGAAGTATGATCATTGGAGACACCCCAACCTTCGTGAACTATTTGATCTTGATACTTTCTTAAAACTGGGTAATATTTTTGACGATCACGAATATCTGCCAAGAGACTAAACGTGATAAAATAACGGTCTGGCCACAACCCAAATTCCAAATGTGGAGTCTTTTTATAACCCTTTTTATCTTGATTAATAGCCAACCACGTATCTGGAGGCGGATTTTTCGTCCGTCGCTGATGTTTAGCTATTTTCATGAAAAATTGCTGTTGATATTCATCTTCTAGATGTTTTAATAAACCCGAACCAAAAACTTCGAACTTTGGATCAAGATTTGTTTTAATTAAATCTAAACGTCCAGAAAGTGTCATATCATCAAAAACTTTAAAATCATTTTTATCAAACATGTTCTCAATCCTTTGTTGTAGAATATATTATATTAATTATATAGGAGGAGCTATGCAAAAACCATTAGCATATCGAATGCGCCCTACTAATATCGATGAAGTTGTCGGACAACAGCATTTAGTCGGACCACATAAAATCATTCGTCGAATGGTTGAAAGTAAAATGTTGTCCTCGATGATTCTTTATGGACCTCCGGGGATCGGCAAAACTAGTATTGCCAGTGCTATTGCCGGCTCTACTAAATATGCCTTTCGCATGTTGAATGCAGCAACCGATACTAAAAAAGACCTACAGATCGTAGCTGAAGAAGCAAAAATGAGCGGTACCGTTGTTTTAATGCTCGATGAGATTCATCGCTTAGATAAAACTAAACAGGATTTTTTATTACCTCTTTTGGAAAGTGGCTCCATTATTTTAATCGGTGCTACAACTGAAAATCCATATATCAATATAAGCCCTGCTATTCGCTCTAGAGTGCAAATTTTTGAATTGAAGCCACTTAATAGTGATGACTTAAAAAAAGCCGTTAAGCGTGCTTTAAATGATTCAGAGAACGGTTTAGGAAAATATCATGTAAAACTTGATGAAAATGCACTGGAATTATTAGTCAGTTCCACGAATGGTGATTTGAGAAGTATTTTAAATGGACTGGAACTTTCAGTTCTCTCAACTAAGCCCTCAAAGGATGACTTAATTCACATTGACTTACAGTCCATCGAAGAATCAGTTCAAAGAAAAGCTATTTCTTCAGATAAAGATGGCGACAGTCATTACGATGTTATGTCAGCTTTTCAAAAATCAATTCGTGGCAGTGATCCTAATGCTGCAATTCTTTATCTAGCTCGGCTATTAGAAGCTGGTGATTTAACCTCGGCCATTAGAAGATTGATGGTCTGTGCTTATGAAGATGTCGGCTTAGCTAACCCTCAAGCATGTGCTAGAGCAGTTCAAGCTTGTCAGGTTGCACAAATGGTGGGATTGCCTGAAGCTAGAATTCCTTTAGCAGATGCTGTCATTGACTTATGTCTCTGTCCTAAATCAAATTCAGGCATGGTCGCAATTGATTCTGCATTAGAAGATGTTCGCAGCGGCAAAGCCAATTCTATTCCCGATGACTTAAAAGATGCTCATTACTCTGGAGCTAAGAAACTTGGGCACGGAATTGAATATAAATATCCCCACAATTATCCAAACTCTTGGGTTGAACAGCAGTACTTACCAAATAATTTACGTAATCGTCACTATTATCAACCAAATGATACTGGTAAATACGAACAAGCGCTCAATCTCAGAATCCAACAAATACAATCTTGGAAAAAGAATTCGAAACGGAGTCAGAATAATTATGATAATTAAAATTTTAATGATCTTTTTTGTGATTTTTTTGTTAGCTTTAGCTTACATTCTTTGGTCACACAGTAGCGGAAAATTTTTGATTTATTCACCAGATGAAAATTTAACGCTCAAAAACGTTATGCGCTATACGGCTGTATTATTGGTTTTAGTCGCTATTATGGGAATTGCCATTGCCTTTTTTGGAAGTCGTGAAGCTAACTTCATTACTTTATTGTTAGGTAGTTTGATTGCGGCAGGATTTTCAATTTATTTAGCAAATATACGTTAAATATCGTTGGATTACTGTATTTATTTCACCAAATAAACTAAAATGAAATTATAAAAGCAGTAATATTACATTAACGGGGTGATACTTATGTTACAACAATATAAAAACATTCTCGTACCAATTGATGGTTCATTCGAGGCAGAATTAGCATTTAAAAAGGCTGTCGAGGTAGCTAAGAGAAATAAAGCTGCGATCCATTTAATTCACGTCATTGATACTAGAGCTTTCCAAAACGTTTCTAGCTTCGATTCAACAATGGTAGAACAAATTACTGAAAAAGCTAAGGAAACAGTTAAGAAGTACGTTAAAACGGCTAAGGATGCCGGTTTAGACGAAATTGACTACAGTATTGAATATGGCTCACCAAAAGCTATCATCGCTACTGACTTTCCAAAGAAGTTAGGTGTCGATTTGATCATGATTGGTGCTACTGGTCTTAACGCTATGGAAAGACTTCTCATTGGTTCAGTTACTGAATATGTAACTAGAACTGCTGCATGTGATGTCTTGGTAGTCAGAACTGATTTAGATAATAAAACGATTCAAAAACCTAGAAAATAATAAGCATTAAAAAAGAGGATCGATTCTAAAAGAATCGACCCTCTTTTTGATTAGCGGAAATTAATAAATTTTTTATTTAAAAGATATTCAAATGCATATCTTTCATTTTAATCTTTAATTTTTCAAAAACTGTTTTGTTTTCACTGATACTTGAGATCACATATGCCTTGATATAGTCCTCATCAGTCTTTTGACCTTCACGAGTACCGGCATCTGCCAAGTAACAGTACATTTCATCGAGTTTGAACAAAGTTTGTTCTCTTCTAGCAATGAAAATACCTTCGTTAGCATATTCCATAGCCTTTTGATTTTCTTCTAGCTTCAATGACAAATCTGCCATGTTGCTATAAATCAAAATGCTATCGTGGTAATTTTCATCACCAATCTTATCAAGGCTTGATTTGATCAAATCCTTGGCTTGATTGTAATAAACTCGAGCTTCGTCCATTGACTTTTTATTGATGTAGGCCTTAGCAGTAAAGACGTCGATCAAAATGTCATACATATCAACATTAGCAATATTAACATTCATAGCCCGGTTGAAATCAAAAATAGCTTTGTCATAATTCTTGCTACTTACATATTCAATCAATCCATTGAAGAAATGAATCAATTTGATTTCTTGCTTATTATTGACATTGATGTTTTTTAGTTTACCCAGTTTGTCACTGATACCTTCGAAATCATCTTGATAAAATGATTTCTTAATGTCACTAATGATGGAATATATTTGACTATCGTCATTGACGATTACAAGGTTCATTGTGATACCCAGTCTTTCACAAATGCGAACCAAAATTTCCATACTTGGAATCTTGTCTTTTTTTTCAATCAGGCTGACAGTTGCCTGTGTACAAATACCATCAGCGAGCTCAGATTGAGAAATACCTCTGAGCTTTCTGTAGTGGCGAATCTTTTCACCTAAAATTTTCATTCTAAACTATCCCCATTCATTTATTAATTCCATGGATAATTTAAACAGTTATTAAAAAATGTTGCAAGAAATAAGCAACGATAAAAAGATAAATTTTAAAAATTTAATTATTTACTTCAAAGAACCATGCATCTTTTTCACTACCATTTAATAATTCAGGATTATCATTTAATTTATCGTTCACTTTAACGATTTTCCCGTCAACTGGTGATTCTAGCTCTATTACAGCCTTTTGAGCTTCAATTTCACCACTAGATTCTCCTTTTTTTATTTCAGAATCTAGATCAGGTAATTCGACATATTTGACATCACCTAAAGCCTCTTGAGCCTCTTTAGTTAAGCCTATACGAGTTGTCTTGTCACCCTTTTTTATCCAGTAATAATTTTTCTTTTCACTCATAAAAATTCCTACCTTTGCTTAAAAGTACCGTTTTCAAACATGTAACTCTTATGATGGAACCTCATCGACATCACTAATCCAATACCGATCATATTACCTAACAATGCTGACCCACCTTGCGAGATAAACGGCAACGGGATACCTGTCAATGGTAATAAACCAACACTCATACCAATATTTTCGAAAACATGGAACAAAATCATCATGATTACACCAGTTGATACATAAGCATAAAATTCATTCTTAGTATCAAAAGTAACTTGAACCATTTGATAAATTAATAAGAAATAAAGCAAAATCAAAACACATGAACCGATAAAGCCAAAATTCTCACCAATAACGGAGAAAATCATATCGGACTCACGAACGGGAACATAAACGTTAGAAACGTTAAAACCTTTACCAAACAACTTACCAGATCCGATAGCTTTCATATTCTGCCAGATCTGATAACCATTTTCTGACGTATCAGCCGAAGGATTACGCCAACTATCAATACGGGCAAATTGATAAGATCTAAAACCAAAATGTCCTAGGATCTGCCGACCCCAATCAGTTGTAGCAAATAACAGAGCTGTTCCACCGATAACGGCAACAATCAGAAAACCAGTTAAGAGGATTCGCCAATCGATTCCAGAAACCAAAATCATTCCACCTAAAATGGCAACGAAAACCAAGATAGTACCGAAATCATTTTGTAATTTCAATAGAACCATGACTGGTAAAGTCCACAAGAATAATTTGCCCAATAAGATAAAGTCGTTTTTTATGGTGTGAACTTGATATTCACTGTTATGATTCGTAATAACTTTCCCCAGCATCAATATATATGCCGGTTTCATTACTTCAGATGGCTGAAACGTAAACGATCCAACGGCAAACCAACTCTTAGCACCAGTACTGGCAGCATACGAGCGGCTATAAAAAATCAAAACTAAGAACAGCAAAGCAATCCCGGCAAAGTAAGCATAGTTTGCCACCTGCCACAGTTGCTCCGCATCAAATTGCATGATGATTGCTATCCCAATTGCACCGATAACATACCATGCTAACTGTGAAACTACATTTCTTAATGGATTTTGTGAATCCTGAATCGTAGCTACGTAAATAGACATTAGTCCAATCATCGCAAGCATCATTACGGAAAAAATGATTCCGTAATCGATTCGAGAATCCACATCATTCTTTTTTCTATTTTCTCTTATTTGCATATTTACACCTGCTAATGATTATGTAAATTATATTGCATTAACAATTCATTGATTGCATCGTCCAATTTTACTGATTTGAAAGGAGTATCGTTACTTTCTACGAATGAAAGATAACGATCTCCGTCTTTTTTGATGGTACCAATATACTTCTTGCGGTCCCAAAGTTCATAAGTTTCAGGATCACTACTGATATCTTTTAAGTTGATTTCAACTGTTTTTTTTCTATTAGACATTAAATCTTTCCTATTCTTTGTTGTGAAATTTTTTGGCGATAATTTCATCTTCATATTTTTCAGGATGAGGATTTCTAAAAATAGTGAAATTATCAGGTACTGGGTCTACTCCACCGCGAACAAAGGGATTGCAACGTAAAATACGTGCCAATCCCATAATTGTACCTAAAATTCCACCATGCTTTTTAACCGCATCAATAAAGTAAGTCGAACATGTTGGATAATAGCGACAACTAGGTGGCAAAACTGGTGAAATAAATTTCTGATAAAAACGAACTATTCCAATTAAAAGTTTTTTAAGCATCTAATTACCTTAAAAATTCAAACATGTGCATCCAAGTCCCCGGCCACAATACAGCTAACGGATTAGAACCACCTAAAGCCGATCCTATCAACATACCTAAAACCAAGAAAATGAGCATTAATAGTAATACCCAACCAATTTTTTTGAAAATATCATGACGATATTCTTTGCCAAAGTCTCTTTTCATTTTTCACCCTAGTATTTTTGATGTTTTTCAATATGATCCAATAATACACCTGTACCTAAAGCAACGGAATCTAATGGACTATCAGTCAAGAGAACTGGTACTTGAAGTTTTTCAGACAACAATTTGTCTAAGTTCTTCAACAATGCTCCACCACCAGTTAACATGATACCTCGATCAATGATATCACCTGATAGTTCTGGAGGTGTTTGTTCCAAAACATTCTTAGCAGCAGCAACGATTTGAACAACGCCGTCACGAAGAGCTTCTTGAATCTCTACTTCATTAGTAGTGATCTCTTTTGGCAAACCAGAAACAATATCGATTCCACTAGCTGAGAATGTCTTACTTTCATCAGCATCCATTACACAACCAATTTCAATTTTGATTTGTTCGGCTGTTCTTTCACCGATAATCAAATTGTGATGTTGCTTAATGTACGCTTGAATAGCACTAGTCATCTTATCACCAGCAAAACGAAGTGATTGGCTAGTTACAATATCACCCATTGAAATGACAGCAATATCACTGGTACCACCACCAATATCAATGACCATGTTACCTTGTGGCTTGAAAATATCCAAACCTGCACCGACAGCAGCAACTTTTGGTTCCAATTGAAGATAAACCTTACCACCACCAGCTTGTTCGGCTGCCTCGATAATCGATTTTTGTTCAACTGGCGTTACGTTTGTTGGTGCACAGATCATAATCGTTGGTTTCGAGAAACGTCCACCAACATTTAGCTTTTCAATAAAATATTGAAGCATCTTTTCAGTAATATCAAAGTCAGCAATTACACCGTCTTTTAAGGGACGAATAGCTTTAATGTTAGCTGGAGTTCTACCAACCATCATATAAGCATCTTTACCAACTGCTACTACATCATTATTATTTGTATTGATTGCCACAACTGAAGGTTCATTTAAGACAATTCCTTCACCTTTGACATCAATCAGTACATTTGCTGTACCTAAATCAATTCCTAGATATTTCGACATACTATATCCTCCAAAATCTGAACACAAAAAGTATATCATAACCAGCCTAATCATTAAATTGCCAATAAAAAAAGAAAGTGGTTTTTCCACTTCCTTAAGCGAACTTTAAGCCAATTTTGTAACACTTGGTATTGTATTCAATACTAATCTTTCTCTACCAGATTCATCGATTGAGACTCTTCTGATCTTAGCACCTAAATCTCTTAACTTTTCAGTGAAATGATAATATCCACGGTCCAAATATTGAAGGTTAGAAACTCTAGTCTCACCTTCAGCAACTAATCCTGCTAATACTAGTGCTGCAGCAGCACGTAAATCAGTAGCAGCAACGTTAGCACCACTTAATTGCGCTGGACCAAACATAATAACTGAATTACCTTCAATCTTATAGTCGGCCTTCATTTTTCCAAATTCTGGGAAATGCATAAATCTGTTTTCAAAGACTGTTTCTGTCATAACCGTAGTTCCCACACTCAATAATTGAGCCAAAGTCATTTGAGCTTGCATATCAGTTGGGAAACCAGGATGTGGCATTGTCTTAACATCTACTGGTTTTAATTGATTAGTACCAACAACGTGAATTCCATAATCGGTTTCTTCAATTGAAACACCCATTTCAGTCAATTTGGAAATCAAAGGACGATTGTGAGCGCCAACAGCATCTTTAATAAAGATATCACCATTTGTTACAGCAGCAGCAACCATGAAAGTACCAGCTTCAATACGATCTTGCATGATTGAATGTTCACATCCATGTAAAGCAGATACTCCCTTGATTCTTACGGTATTAGTACCAGCTCCTGTAACATCTGCACCCATCTTGCTCAAAACATTAGCAAGATCAACAATCTCGGGTTCTCTAGCAGCGTTGTCGATGACTGTTTCACCATCGGCTAATGTAGCTGCCATCATAATGTTTTGTGTTGCACCAACACTTGGAAAATCTAAATAAATGTTAGCTCCGTGTAAACCATCAGTTTTTGCGTCAATGAAACCGCCCCTTTGACTGAATTGTGCACCCATAGCTTCTAGGCCCTTAAGATGCAAATCTATAGGTCTAGAGCCAATTGCACAGCCACCAGGCATTGCAACGTGTGCTTCTTTATTACGAGCTAGGAGAGGTCCTAAAACGACGATTGAGGCACGCATCTTATCAACTAGGTCTTCTGGTGCAGTTGTAGCAGTTCCATTAGATGTATCAACAGTTAAAATCTCATCAGCCTCATCATAAGAAACTTCGGCATTTAGAGCTTTTAAAACTTTAGACATCGTTATAACGTCCGATAACGGAGGGATATTAGTCAAGAAGGTTTTACCTTTTGATGCTAAAATAGTCGCCGCTAAAATCGGTAAAGCGGCATTCTTTGCACCTTCAATTCTGACAGTTCCTTTTAATTGCGTAGGTCCATTAACGATTATTTGTTGCACAATATTCTCCTCCAAAACCTGGGATCATTTAAAAAAGTAAGGTTATATTTCGAGCTAAACTAAAAATACTCATGAAAAACGAACTAACTGTATAACCTAGAGCGATTGCGATAAACGCTACAAGTAATTGTAACATTTTAGGATTGGTTTTGTTATAAATCTTTTTCCAATCAACCACTTGCAAAACGTTGAAGCTGATCCAAATAAATATAACATGACTTATAAGCGTTATTATGGCATTTATTCCGATATTTGTCATTTTATAAACCTCACTTTTCTAGATAATAACATTTTTACTGAAATTATTCCGCCTACAATCAAATACTTTAAAATTATTTAAAACAAAAAGGATTAGGTTTCCCTAATCCTTTAAGTTAATTTCTATGCGAACTTACGTTAATTCTATTAATAGCCTTACGCAAGGATACTTGAGCACGAGCCAACTCATCAACGTTGTGTTTCTCTTCCGCAACCTTGATAGTATCTTCGGCCTTTTGCTTAGCATATTTTGCACGTCTTAAATCAATGTCTCTAGCTCTCTCAGCACTGTTGGCGACGATTGACACTAGATCATTGCTAAACTCCAAGAACCCGCCATTTACAGCGATTGAATCTTCATGATGGGGCTTATCCACACGACGGACACGGACCTCATCAATAACCAAAGGGGCGATGATTGGAGCATGGTGAGCCATGACACCAATTTCACCATCAATGGTACTTAAAACAACGAGTTTTGCATGATGATCATAAACAACACCATCGGGAGTAACAATATTGACCGTCATAATGTTTTCAGCCATATTATCTCCTCCTATCGTTAATTGGCAACTGCTTGATCAGTATTTTCATCTTGGCCATCAGCTGGTGTCCAGCCCATATCCTTAGCTTTTTCGATAACGTCTTTAATTCCACCAACACCGTTAAAGGCATCTTCTGGAACATCATCGTACTTACCATCTAGGATAGCGCGGAAGTCCTTAACTGTTTCTGCAACAGGAACATAAGAACCTGGTTTACCAGTAAATTGTTCAGCAACACTGAAGTTTTGTGACAAGAAGAATTGAATACGTCTTGCACGAGCAACGACTGTCTTTTCTTCATCAGACAATTCGTCCATACCCAAGATAGAAATAATATCTTGAAGTTCATGGTATCTTTGAAGAACTTCTTGAACTTGTGTAGCAACATCATAGTGTTCTTGACCAACGATTGCTGGATCAAGAGCTGAAGATGTTGAAGCTAGTGGATCAACAGCTGGGTAAATACCTTGTTGTGTCAATCTACGTTCCAAGTTAGTAGTTGCATCCAAGTGGGCGAATGTTGTAGCTGGAGCAGGATCAGTATAATCATCGGCAGGAACATAAACAGCTTGAATAGAAGTGATTGAACCCTTCTTAGTTGATGTAATACGTTCTTGTAGTTGCCCCATTTCTGTAGCTAATGTTGGTTGATAACCAACGGCTGAAGGCATACGACCAAGCAAGGCAGAAACTTCTGAACCAGCTTGTGTAAATCTAAAGATGTTATCGATAAACAATAGAACATCTTGTCCTTCAACATCACGGAAGTACTCAGCAATTGTCAAACCTGTTAAGGCAACACGCATACGAGCACCAGGTGATTCGTTCATTTGTCCATAAACCATGGCTGTTTTAGCAAGAACACCGGATTCCTTCATTTCATAATAAAGGTCATTACCTTCACGTGTTCTTTCACCAACACCAGTAAATACAGAAATACCACCATGTTCTTCGGCAATATTGTGAATTAATTCCTGAATCAAAACGGTTTTACCAACACCGGCACCACCGAACAAACCAACTTTACCACCACGAACGTAAGGTTCGAGAAGGTCGATAACTTTGATTCCTGTTTCAAGAACTTCTGTTGATGTATTTAATTGATCATAAGCAGGTGCTTGTTTGTGAATACTATCTCTTCTAAAGTCAGCAGGGAATTCCTTGCCTCCATCGATAGACTCACCTAAAACGTTAAACACACGGCCTAAAGTTTCTTTACCTACTGGTACAGAAATAGGCTTAGCTGTGTTAAGTACTTCGGCACCTCTTTGAAGTCCATCAGTAGAACTCATGGAAATAGCACGTAAGGCGCCATCACCTAGTTCTAGAGCAACTTCAAGGGTAATCTCTGATCCGTCGTTTTTCTTAACTTTAAGAGCATCATTGATTTCTGGCAAATCTGCATCTAAAGAAAATTCAACATCGACAACTGGACCGATTACCTGAATAACTTTACCTTTGCTACTCATTAATTTGGCTCCTTTCTAAACTATTCAAGTGCAGCAGCACCACCGATGATTTCGGTGATTTCTGTTGTAATTTGAGCCTGACGAGCACGGTTATAATGTAATGACAAACTTGAAATAAGGTCATCAGCATTATCACTGGCACTCTTCATGGCTGTTACAGAAGCGGCATGCTCTGCTGTTTTTGCATCCATCATTGCTCCTAAAACTAAACACTCAATATATTGAGGCACAATTGCAGATAGAACTGCTTTAGGGTTTGGTTCTGTGATGTATTCAGTTGCAACTTGTTGTTCTTCCGGTGTAACGTCATCAGGATCTGCCAATGGCAAAAGTTTCTGATTTGTAAATTCAGAAACTAATGAGTTAACGTGATGATTATGACAAATATCAATTTCATCGAACAATTCTGCTTGATACATTTGTAGAATCGTCTTCATGATTGGAGTGATATCTTTAACCGTTGGAATATCAGGTAAACCACGATATTCATACGATACATCATATCCACGTGCCTTGAAGAATTCTGTTCCAGTAGCACCTAAGGAAATGATAGTAAATTTACTTTGATCACCATGATACTTCTTTTCGAATAATTCCATCATAGCTTTCAAAATATTACTATTGTATCCACCAACAAGACCACGGTCACTAGTAATAACGACGTAGGCAGTCTTTTTGACTTCACGAACTTTTAGAAGACTGTTTAGACTCAATGGATCATCGGAATCATCAGCAACTGATAATTCTTTGAAAACATCTGCTGCCTTCAAATGTCTAACAATATCTTCAACCTTTTTTTCATACAATTGATAAGCAATAGATTTCTTTTCAATACGAGAGAGTTTAGCACCAGATACCATTTGCATGGCCTTTGTGATTTGACCGGTTTTCTTAGTAGAAGAAATTCTTCTTTTAATATCCATAAGGGACTCAGCCATTATTTAAACCTCCTGTATTATTTTTCTGCTTGCTTGCTATCTGAATCTGTTCCTGATTTTGAAGCTAAGAAGTTTTCTGTAAAGTCTTTTACAGCAGCTTTGAACTTATCTTCATCAGGCAATGTACCTTTTTCTTTGATTGTTTGTAAAAGATCTGCATGGTTTGCATCGAAATATTCAGAAAGTGAAGTTTCATATTCTTTAATATTATCTACATCGATCTTATCCAAGAATCCTCTTGTCAAAGCAAACAAAATCAAAACTTGTTTTTCAACAGGAACTGGTGAGTGTACAGGTTGTTTTAGAACTTCTTCTGTACGACGACCACGATCTAGTTTTGCCTTTGTAGCTTCATCAAGATCTGAACCGAATTGAGCGAATGATTCCAATTCATGATATGAAGAAAGATCTAGACGCAAAGTACCAGCAACTTTCTTCATAGCCTTAATTTGGGCATCCCCACCAACACGAGAAACAGAAGTACCAGCATCAATAGCTGGACGTGTACCTGAGTGGAACATATCACTACTCAAGAAAATCTGTCCATCAGTGATAGAAATTACGTTAGTTGGAATATAGGCTGACACATCACCGGCTTGTGTTTCAACAATAGGTAGAGCAGTCATTGAACCGCCACCTAATTTGTCACTCAACTTAGCAGCACGTTCTAGCAAACGTGAGTGCAAGTAGAAAACATCACCGGGATATGCTTCACGCCCAGGTGGTCTACGAAGCAATAGTGATATTTCACGATAAGCATTAGCTTGCTTGCTTAAATCATCATAGACGATCAAAACATGCTTGCCGTTATACATGAAATATTCACCCATTGCAGCACCAGCATATGGTGCAAAGTAAAGCATAGGTGCTGGTTGACTAGGACCAGCTTCAACAACGATTGTGTAATCCATTGCGCCATGCTTTCTTAAGGTTTCAACTTGGGCTCTAATTGTTGATTCCTTTTGTCCAATTGCAACATAGATACAAATCATATCTTCATCTTTTTGATTAAGAATTGTATCAATAGCAATTGATGTTTTACCAGTTTTACGGTCACCGATGATCAACTCACGTTGACCACGACCAATAGGAACAAGTGAGTCAACTGATTTCAAACCTGTTTGTAGAGGTTCAAAAACTGACTTACGTTGCATAACACCGGGTGCAGGTGATTCAATAGGTCTTGTTTTGTCTGTCTTAATATCTCCTTGACCATCAACTGGTTGACCCAAAGAGTTTACGACACGTCCAATCATTGCTTCTCCGACTGGAACTTCCATGATACGACCTGTTCTCTTAACAGTATCGCCTTCACGAATTTTATCGTAGTTACCTAAAATGATAATACCAACATCATCACTTTCAAGGTTTTGAGCCACACCAAAAGTACCGTCTTGGAATTCTAGCAATTCACTTGCCATAGCATTTTCAAGGCCATTAGCACGAGCAATACCATCACCGACGTATGTAACTGTACCTACTTCATCAACTGAGAGTTCATTTTTATAGTTCTTTAACTGTTCTTTGATCAGTGAACTAATCTCTTCAGTTTTGATGCTCATTCTTTTCACCTCGACTTAATTATTAACCAATAGTGTTCTCTTGATGTCATTAAATCTCTTAACAACACTACCATCGATAACTTGATCTCCAACACGGATCACAACGCCACCGATAATAGTAGGATCAACTATTTTCGTTAAATTTACTTTATTTACTGAAAATCTCTCTTTAATTACGGATTCAAGATGACTGATTTGTGCTTCATCCAAGTCAATCGCTGTTTTAACTGTTGCTTCAACGATACCGTTAACTTCATCATATTTTTCAATGAATGCGTCAGCAATATCAGTCACACAGTCCATACGATTGTTGTCAAAAACTAATCCCAAGAAATCTTGCATCAATTCACCAAATTGGCTCTTCAATGTATCCAAAATTTTGATCTTTTCAGTGCGAGAAATAGAACGTCCTGCAAGAGCAAAGCTCAAGCTAGGATTTTCTTCATAGACAGTTTTCAAAGACTTTAAATCTTCAAGCACTTCTTCTATGGAATTTTGTTCTTCGGCTACTTCAAAAAGTGCCTTACTATATCGTTTTCCCACTTGATATTTACTTAGTTTCATTTACCGTCAACTCCTTAATATAAGAGTCGATTAGTGACTTTTGATCGTCTGCATTAAGTTCTTTAGAAATAACTTTTGAAGCAATTTCCAAAGACAAGTTTGCAATGTCATTTTGAGCATCTGACAACGCATCTTGTTTAGCCTTAGCTGCATCAGATTTAGCTCTTTGTCTTAATTCTTCAGCTTCGCTATGAGCATCGGATACGATAGACTTCTTTTGAGTCTCACCGCTTTCCTTTGCTTTATTAACAATTTCAACTGCTTCAGCACGTGAATTTTTAAGAGCACCTTCACGTTCTTCAGCCAACTTTTTAGCACGTGTGCGTTCCTGATCCGCATAATCAAGATCGCCAGTGATCTTTTCAGATCTGGCATCCATCATTTTTGTAACAGGACCCCAAGCAAAATGTTTTACTAAGAGTGCCAAAATGATGAAAGAAATAAGAATGAAAAGCATGTCACCCAAAGCTACTTGACCAGCTCCGAGAACTAATAAACCTGCCAATATTCTTCACTCCTTCCTTTCTAATAAATACATAGCATTAAAAGGCGATCATCTTTAGACATCGCCAAATTTAAAATCGTATGTATTAAACGAAAAGAATAACGAACGCAATAGCAATGGCAATGATAGGAACAGCTTCGATAAGACCAACACCAATGAACATTGTTCCTCTTAATTTATCAGCTACTTCTGGTTGACGAGCCATACCTTCAAGAGTTTTTGAAATAACAAGTCCGTTACCGATTGATGCTCCAAGAGCAGCGATACCAGCTGCAAGAGCTGCCGCAATATCCTTCATAATTAAAAATCCTCCAATAAATGTTATTCTTGTTCCATTTTACGTGAAATATAAACCATAGATAATGTGGTAAATACGTACGCTTGGATGGCTCCAATAAATACAGAAAAGCCTTGCCAAATCATGGCTAATGGCATTGCGCCAATAAATGTCACAGCACCAACGCTTTTGGCAACAGTTCCAATAAGTGCAAGAAGTACTTCACCGGCAAAAATATTACCGTAAAGACGTAGTGACAATGTTAGGAAGTTGGTAAATTCTTCCAGAAGGTTAATTGGTAGTAAAAACTTTACCGGTCTCGCATAATTGGATAAATAACCACCAAATCCAAATTTCTTCACAGCATAATAGTGTGAAAGTAACAATGAAACCGTCGCAAGTCCCATTGTAATTAAAGGATTAGATGTTGGTGACTTAACATATGTGAAACCGTCAATCTTTAGCTGGAAGAATAATCCTAATTGGTTAGAAACGAAAATAAATAGGAATAATACAAACGCGTAAAGATTGAACTGTTTACCTGAACCATCTGGCATTGCCGATTTTACAATACCATTAGTAAAATCAATCATCCATTCAAGTACGTTCTGTGCTTTACCTGGTCTCATTGTGACTTTACGAGATAATGCAAACACCAAAATGAAAACAAGGACTGCAGAGACAAGTACTGACAAGTCATTTGCAACATTGAATCTTAAGCCTAAGAAATCAATAAACTTATACTTATCATCCAATAATAACCCTCCTTTCTTCGCTTATTGAAAACAATTGATACCACAAAATAATAACACTAAATTTTATATATTCAAACAATGAAATTCTTATTTTGTCCCAAATAATCTGTCTCCAGCATCACCTAAACCTGGGAAAATATAACCACTGTCTGTAATCTTTTCATCTAGTGAAGCAGCATAGATATCGACATCTGGATGTGCGTCTTGAACAGCCTTAACACCTTCTGGGGCAGCAACTAGAACAACTAGACGCATATGCTTTGCACCACGTTTCTTCAACGCATCGATAGCCATGTTGGCAGAACCACCAGTAGCAAGCATTGGATCAACGATGAACAATTCACGTTGATCGATGTCGCTAGGTAGCTTTACAAAATATTCATGTGGTTTCAATGTTTTTTCATCACGATACATACCAATGTGACCAACCTTGGCAGCTGGGATCAATTCTAGTACACCGTCAACCATTCCTAAACCAGCACGCAAAATAGGAATAACAGCTAATTTCTTACCGGCAAGCACCTTTTGTGTAGATTTGCCCATTGGTGTTTCAACTTCAACATCCTTTAATGGCAAGTCACGAGTAATTTCATAAACCATTAGTTCACCAATTTCGTTGGCAACTTCACGGAATACCTTTGTACCTGTGTGCTTGTTACGGATAATTGTAAGTTTATGTTGGATCAATGGGTGGTTCAATACTGTAAATTTAGACATTTTAAATCTCCTTAGTTTTTGTAATGTGCATTGCCTGCTGATTTGTTCAAACGGTTGCTGTATGCAACTCCATGACCTTCATCAGGGAAGCCTTGAGCCAAGATGTAATCCATATGGTCAACATCCAATTGACGCAATCCTGCAAATAATTCTTTGGAAGCGCTATAAACATCATCACCCAAAGAAAAAGTAGTGATGTTTTCAGGTACTTCTTTTAGAATTGCATCAGTAGCTAAGACCCCTAACGAAGCATCTTTTTTGCTGTATTCAGCAATCGCTTCTGGAAAGTCTTTGACGTCATCAACAATAATGACTTGAGCGCTTGGCGCATAGTGCTTGTACTTCATCCCTGGTGCCTTAGGAACTTCTGTTGCAGTTACTTTATGATGATCTGAATTGACATTGTCGATAACCTTCAATAAGTCATCTGAATCAATCATCCCTGGACGTAAAATCGTTGGTACATCAACAGATAAATCAATGACAGTCGATTCTACTCCCAATTTAGTTGGACCATCATCTAAGATAGCTGCAATCTTACCATGTAAATCGTGGTAAACATGTTTTGCTAAAGTTGGACTAGGCTTGCCACTTGTATTAGCAGATGGACCTACAATTGGTTTGCCAAAAGTTTTAATAAGATCCAAAGTCGCCTTATTATTAGGCATTCTAAAAGCAGCAGTCGTCAGTCCCCCTGTAACTGCCTTAGAAAGTTTCCCAGGTTGTATTGGCATAATGATTGTCAATGGACCCGGCCAAAAAGCTTTCATTAGCTTCTGGGCCAAAGGTTTGTAGCTGTTGTCGGCATATTCCCAGACCATTTCAGGACTAGCAACATGGACGATCAAAGGATTATCGCTTGGACGTCCTTTAGCAGCATAGACATCTTTGACTACATCAGGTCTTGTCGCGTCAGCACCTAAGCCATAGACAGTTTCAGTTGGAAAAGCAACTAGTTGTCCTTTGGCTAGGAAATCTGCAGCTTCTTGAATCTGTGTATTCTCTAGTATCTCAGTTTCCAATACTACATCTCCTTTTTAGCTTTTAGATATCGGTAATTCCCACTTATATCTTTATGAAATTCTACAACATAATTAGGTAAATTATCACGAAAAATCGCTTTTATTGCGTTTTTTTGTCGAAAACCGAACTCCATATACAAAATACCATCATCAGAAAGATAATTATCGATCTGTTGCGTAATATTCTCATAGAATTCTAACCCATTATCCTTCCCATATAAAGCCAAATCCGGTTCAAATTTAATAACACTTGGATCCATGTCCTTTTTTTCGTCTTCAGCAATGTATGGTGGATTGGAAACAACAATATCAAATTTTTGCGGATCAATTGATTTAAATAAATCACTTTGCTTAAAAAAGACATTGTTCGTTTGATAATTATCGGCATTTAACTGTGCCACTTGTAGAGCTTCTTTTGAAATATCAGTCGCCAAAATATCGTCTTCAGGAAACTCAATTCCTAAAGTTATCGCAATTATTCCTGAGCCTGTTCCAATATCACAAATCGACAAATCGTTCTTTGGATGTTCATCAATAATTTGTTGAACCATTTCCTCAGTATCATTTCGTGGAATCAGTACGTTCTCATTAACAGAAAAGTTACGATTCATAAAATATGCATATCCTAAAATGTATTGCACTGGCTCATCCATCCCTAGACGCATCAACCCATCACGAAACTTCCGCATAATATCAGTCGGAACTTCATCGTTTCGATGCAATTGTAGCTGGGTATAGTTAAAACCACTTAACTCTTCCATTAAGTACTGTGCATCTTCAGGAAATTTATTTTGGCTTTTTAACACAGAAAAAGCCCTTTTCAGGGCGTTAGAATAGCTTAGCTTCTCCACTTTGAATTTGCTCCAACTTTTGAGCTTGGTCATGAACGATCAAGGCATCAATTATTTCTTCTAAATCACCATTCATAACACGGTCAAGTTTATTCAAAGATAGACCGATACGGTGATCGGTAACACGGTTTTGTGGATAATTGTAAGTTCTAATACGTTCAGAACGGTCACCAGTACCAACAGCAGATTTACGTTGTTCATCGTATTCATTTTGATTTTGTGATTCATAGTAATCATAAACACGAGATTTCAAAATTTGCATAGCTTTTTGACGGTTTTGTTGTTGTGAACGTTGATCTTGCATGGCAACAACGATACCAGTTGGTAAGTGAGTCATACGAACAGCAGATGAAGTCTTATTGATATGCTGACCACCGGCACCAGATGAACGATAAACATCAGTTCTAATGTCTTTTGGATCAATATCAATATCTACTTCATCATATTCAGGCATTACTGCCACAGTAGCAGTTGATGTATGAACACGACCTTGAGACTCAGTTGAAGGAACACGTTGTACACGATGAGCACCATTTTCAAACTTAAGTTTTGAGTAAACTTTTGTTCCTGTGATCATGACCGCAACATCTTTGTAGCCACCGACTTCAGTATCAGTTTCATCGATGATATCAAAGCTCCAGCCTTGTTTTTCAGCGTATTTACTGTACATAGTCAATAAGTCCGCAGCAAACAAACTAGCTTCGTCACCACCAGCGGCACCACGAATTTCCATGATAATATTCTTATCGTCATTAGGATCTTTAGGAAGCATCAACAAAGTAATTTGATGTTCAACTTCATCAATTTCTTTCTTGGAACTTTCTAATTCATCCTTTGCCATTGCTTCCATTTCAGGATCATCAGTTTCACGAAGAATTTCGTCACTGTCACTGATGCTTTGCTTTAGTTCTTTGTAGTGCTTGAAAGCAGCAACAACATCACGCATGTCAGCTTCTTCTTTTGAGTAAGCCATATAACGTTTTGTATCGTTGATAACTTCAGGATCACTCATTAATTCTTGAAGTTCTTGATATCTTTCAAGCAATGTTTCTAGTTGTTCAAATATTTTATCCAACTCAACTATCCTTTCTTATTATTAATTTTCATCAAGCATTGGAGGATGGTTATAGTGACGACGGCAAACTGGATAGTACATTTCATTGCCACCGATCACAACCTGTTCACCATCATAAACTGGTTTACCATTAGCCATACGCATATTCATTGTAGCTTTTTTTGTACAGAACCAGCAAATAGTCTTCATTTCTTCCAACTTATCTGCGTACAACAAAAGATACTTTGTACCTTCAAATAACTCATTTTTGAAATCATTCTTCAAACCGAATGCCATAACGGGAATGCCTAAGTCATCAACAACTTGAGTTGCTTGTAGGACTTGGTCCTTAGTCATAAACTCACATTCATCAATCAAAACACAAGATGCATTAGGATTTTCTTTTTTAACAATTTCATAAACGTTGGAATCATCTTTCAAAGCAATCGCATCACGATTTAAACCCATGCGACTTTCGATTTTTCCATGTCCAGAGCGAGTGTCCAAAATACTAGTCATTAAGATAACTGACTTGCCTTGTTCTTCATAGTTATGGGCTACTTTCAAAATCTCAATCGATTTTCCACTATTCATAGCACCATATTTAAAAAATAATTGAGCCAAATTTACGCCTCCAAAAATATGTCCTTCAAGATTATAACGAAAAAAATGGCTCTTGAACACAGCAAAGATTTCCCATTTTCAATCAAAAACGGATAAAATATAGTTCAGGTATGATAATATATTTTTAATTAATTCAATTTGGGGTTTTTATTAATGACATTTAAATCAAGTATAGCAACAATTACAGGTAAAACATCATATTTTATTTTGAGCAAATTTTTTAATGGTGGCTCTTCATATCCCGGAAAAATTGCTTATAAAATTGATCCAGATATTTTGAAAAGTCTTGGTAAGGATTACGATTTGATTGTCGTTACGGGTACAAACGGGAAAACTTTGACAACTTCTTTGATCAATAAGATGTTGATTCAAAAATATAACGACGTCTTAACTAATCCAACCGGTTCCAACATGATTCAAGGAATCGTTACTAGTTTCGTTACCCATCACAAAACGAGCAAGAAGCCTTTGGCAGTCTTGGAAGTTGACGAAGCCAACGTCCCTATCATTTGTAAGTACATCAAACCAAAATATTTCGTCTTAACTAACATTTTCCGTGACCAGATGGACCGCTATGGTGAAATCTACACTACTTATCAAAAAATCGTCGATGGAATCAAAATGGCACCAGATGCCACAGTCATTGCCAATGGTGATGCTGCTATCTTCTCTTCAAAGGATTTACCAAACAAGTTTATCTACTACGGTTTCTCTGATAAAGGACATGAAAATGAAGATTTCAAAGCACCAACCAACACTGACGGTGTCTTGTGTCCTAAGTGTAATCACATCATTCACTACCACATGATTTCTTATGCTAATCTTGGTAGTTATTTCTGTCCTAACTGTGGTTTCAAACGACACGAATTAAAATACCAAGTTACAGACATTTCAACCTTGCTCCCTAACAAAACTGAATTTGAAATCGATGGTAACAAGTTCACGATGAATATCGGTGGAAAATACAACGTTTATAACGCTTTGGCCGCATATGCAGTTGCTTCAGAAATGGGTATCAGCGTTGAACAAATGCAAAAAGCTTTCACTTACGATGAAAAAGTCTTTGGTCGTCAGGAAACTATCAATGTTGATGGCAAAGACGTCAATATTATTCTAGTTAAGAATCCCGTTGGCTTGAATCAAGTTATCGAAACTGTTCTCAGTGACAAAGATCCTTATACTTTAGCATTCTTGTTAAATGCTAATTACGCTGACGGAATTGATACTAGTTGGATCTGGGACGCCAATTTCGAAGATTTTGACTACGACAAATTGCCGCTAGTTATCACTGGTGGTAAACGTGTCAAAGATGTCACTTATCGCTTTAAGATTGCCGGTTTGGATATGAAGAAAAACAAAGAAACCGTTAAAATTGAAGACTTCGTTAAAGAAATTCCAAATATTCCAACAGATAAAATTTATGTCCTAGCAACTTACACAGCCATGCTCAGTTTACGTAAGAGTTTAATGGAAAAAGGATATATCAAACAAAAATAAAAGCAGCCTAACGGCTGCTTTTTTATTTGCTCTCATTTAAAAACGAATTCAAAATCGTTTCACGACGTTCCAAAAAAATCTGATTGTGTTCAATTGGGTGAACTCGATTCGTCAAAACTACCATTGCATTTTGGTGTTGATAATCTAAGGCTATGAAATGTCCCGTATAACCCGTATGGAACAAAACATGTCCTGAACCATCAGGTTTGACGTCCCACCCCAGTGAACGTCCTGGATTTAATTCCGTAAAATTGCGATACAAAAATTTCTTATCCGGTTTCAGCATATCCTTGGCAAACTTCATGACGTCAGCCAAACTGGCAAACATCCCTGCTGAGCCGCAACGTTTACCTAATTGGCGAGCTTTAGGATCATTAGGCACACCATAAAGCATTTGATTGTCGACTTCATACGTTGGAACACAATCTTTAGGATTAGGGTCAAATGTGGCATCTTTTAATCCTTCTGGTTCAACGATGTATTTCATAATGGCATCTTGAACAGGCATTTGACAAACTTGTTCAATCACCAAACCTAGAAAAATCAAACCGGTATCCGTATATACGACTTTTTTGTTGAAAGTGTCAGTTACTGGCAGTTTAATCAAAGCTTGAATCAACTGGTCACTGTTCAAAGAATCACGATCAGGAATGTAGCCATGAATTCCCGAAGTATGCGTCAACAAGTGAAATAATTCGACCCGATCATCAGAAAAAGCTGGTAAATATTTTTTGATTGGATCATACAAATCAATCTTTTTTTCATTTATCAATTTAATAATCAACGGAATTGTTCCCATAACCTTCGTCAAAGAGGCTAAATCGTGCAATTCTGTACCTCTGAGCGGTTTTATTTCGGGACGCCATTCCTTATCACCATAAATATATTTATTCGTCTGAGAGGAGTTTATAAAGCCAAAACTGACTCCTGGAACGACTTGTTTATTAACTAGATCAATAATTTGAGCTTTGGTTTCTTCAAAATTTGCCATAGTTACCTCTCCTACTGAAAAAATAAAAAAAGAACGTGCTACAAAAGCACGTTCTAATTATAAAGCTTATATTTTTACATTGCGACATTTCCAGCAAATTGTGAATTGTAAAGATCAGCATAGAAACCATTCTTTGCCATAAGTTCTTTATGATTACCAGTTTCAACAATTGAACCATGGTTCATCACAATAATCTTATCAGCATCTTGAATAGTTGAAAGTCTGTGAGCTACAACGAAACTTGTCCGATTCTTCAATAGACGTTCCATCGCATGCTGAATGTGCAATTCAGTTCTCGTATCAACTGAACTAGTAGCCTCATCCAAAATCAAAATTTCTGGATCAGCTACGAAGGCACGAGCAATAGTAATCAACTGTCTTTGACCTTGAGAAATATTTGAAGCTTCCTCATTCAGAACAGTGTCATAACCTTGTGGCAATTGACGAACAAAGTTATCCACATGGGCAGCTTTAGCAGCTTCAATAATCTCTTCTTTAGTGGCATCTTCACGACTGTACTTCAAATTGTCATAAATACTACCAGTAAAGAGCCAAGTATCCTGAAGCACCATAGCGTAGTGACTTCTAACTTCTTCACGGGTCATATTACGAACATCTTTACCATCTAGCTTGATTGAACCGCCACTGACATCGTAGAAACGTTCTAGCAAGTTGATGATAGTAGTCTTACCAGCACCAGTAGGTCCAACGATAGCAACCATCTCGCCTGGTTTGACTTCAAGATTGTAGTCTTTCAAAAGAATTGGACTACCTTCATAACCGAATTTAACGTGATCCAAAGTAACTTTGTCATCAGTTTTTACATCAGGTACATCGACCTTAGTATCTTCCATTTCGGGTTCATCCAAAATTTCAAAGACACGTTCTGCTGAAGCAATCGTTGCTTGAATCGTATTAGTTAAGTTAGCTAATTGAGCAATTGGTTGTGAAAATTGATTCATATATTGCAAGAAAGCTTGAATATTACCAAGTGAAATTCCACCATTGGCAACTTGAATACCACCATACATAGCTACGAAAACATAACCTAAGTTGTTCAAGAAGTTCATCATTGGCATAACGATACCAGAAATCAATTGAGCTTTCCAAGAAGCTTTGTACAACTTAGTATTTTCTTTTTCAAATTCTTCAATTGATTCTTGTTCGTGATTGAAACTTTTAACAACAACATGTCCAGAATAATTTTCTTCAACTTGATTATTCAAAAGTCCTAATGAATCCTGTTGACGCTTAAAGAATTTTTGTGATTGAGGTGCAATGATCCCAACCACAATCAAACTCAACGGAACGGTTGCTAAAGC
The DNA here is from genome assembly GCF_014058425.1 of Companilactobacillus pabuli. Taxonomy (NCBI): domain Bacteria; kingdom Bacillati; phylum Bacillota; class Bacilli; order Lactobacillales; family Lactobacillaceae; genus Companilactobacillus; species Companilactobacillus pabuli. The sequence continues at coordinate 763,013 of NZ_CP049366.1, read as the reverse complement.
AATCAAAGTTAATTTCCAACTAATCGTCAACATCATCCAAATGATACCAACAAAGGTAACCGAACTAGTTACTAATTGGGTCAAACTTTGTTGCAAAGTACCGGCGATATTATCCATATCGTTAATGGCACGAGACATGATATCACCATTAGAATGAGAATCGTAGTAGTTAATTGGCAATCTTCTCATCTTGCCTTTTAAATCACGTCTTAATTTGTAAACAGTTCGTTGTGAAATTCTTGTCATAACGAATTGTTGAACGAAGTTAAACAACGCTGAAGCTAAATACATCATAATAACAATGAAAATGATGTGTTCAATCTTGTCAAAATTAATTGGCAACCCATTGATCTTAAAACCAGCTTTTTGTTGCGCTACACCAGTCATTAAACCTTTATAAATCTCGGTAGTAGCTTCACCCAAGATCTTTGGAGTCTTGATTTGGAAAACAGCTGAAGCAATGGCCAAGGCCAAAACGACAATAATCCCAACCACATAAGTTGACATGTATTTTGCTAAACGACCAGTGGTCTTCCAGAAATTCTTAGGTTTAACAACGATATTAGGACCACGACCAGGACCGTGTCCTACTGAAGGTGATTGTGTTTCATTTTTCTTTTCAGCCATTACTTATCCTCCTTCAGTTGAGATTTAATAATTTCTTGATAAGTCTTATTATTCTCTTTCAATTCTTGATGAGTACCTAATCCGACCATATCACCGTTATCCAAAACAACGATTTGATCAGCATCGGCAACAGTTGAGATACGTTGTCCAACAATAACGACAACCGCTTGACTAATTTTTTCATCATTTCTCAAAGCTGTTCTCAAATTCAAATCGGTCTTGAAATCAAGAGCTGAGAATGAATCATCAAAAACGTAAATCGAAGCATCTTTGACTAGAGCACGAGCAATTGCTAGACGTTGTTTTTGACCACCAGAGAAGTTATCTCCACCTTGTTCAACTTCACCATCTAGTTGACCATCCAACTCTTTAACGAAATCAGCAGCTTGGGCAATTTCTAGTGCATGCCAAATCTCATCATCAGTCGCATTTTCTTTACCATAAGCCATGTTTTCACGAATAGTTCCTTTGAAGAGAATTGCCTTTTGTGGAACCATGGAAACTTGACTATTGATGTCTTCAGTACTCAAAGCTTTGACGTCAGTTCCGTTGATACTTACGACACCAGTTTCAGCATCATAAAATCTAGGAATCAAATTGATCAAAGTACTCTTACCGGAACCAGTACCACCGATAATGGCTAGAGTTTGGCCTTTAGTAACTTTAAAGTTTAAGGTATTTAAAGCCAATCTTTCGGCACCATGATATCTAAAGTTAACATCATTAAAACTCAATGATGGTTCATCCTTTAATTTGGCAGGTTTTGCAACGACATCGATCTTACTCTTAGTTTCAAAGACCTCTTGAATACGAGCAGCAGATGCAGAAGCACGTGGTACGAAAACGAAAACCATTGAAAGAATCATAAAACTCATTAAAATTTGCATAGCATAAGTCATGAAAGCAATCATATTACCAATTTCCATTGATTGATTAGCAATATAATGTGCCCCCAACCATGTAATACCAACATTAGTCCCACTCATAACTAATGTAACAACCGGAAACATAACGGCAACGATACTAAATACTTTGACAGCATTGTTAGTATAATCTTCGTTGGCTTCCTTAAAACGATCTTGTTCGAATTGATCTTGTCTAAAAGCACGAATAACACGTACTCCTGTTAATCCTTCACGAAAGACTAAGTTCAACCGATCAGTTTTCTTTTGCATAGCTTTAAACAATGGCACAGCAAAGAACATGACTAATCCCACAATGATGATTAAAACTGGAATTGAAATCAAGAAAATTTTTGTCATTTCGGCATTCTTTTGATAAGCCATGAAACTCGCACCAATCAACATAATCGGTGCCATGATCATCATTCTCAACATCATAATCATTACGTTTTGAATTTGAATAACATCATTAGTTGTTCTAGTTGTTAATGAAGATGTTTCGAACTTGTCGAATTCATCATGCGTAAAGTATAATATTTTCTTAAATAAATCGGATCTTAACTTCCGACCCAAACCTTGTGAGGCTTGTGATGCCATCAAAACATTTCCAAAAGCGGCAATGGCTGTAATCAACGATACGACAACCATTTCAATACCGGTATGTATGATATAATCCGTATCACCAGTAATTACACCTTTATTGACAATGTCTGATGTAAGATTAGGAATATATAACGTTGCAACGACTTGGAAAATCATAAAAATGACCGCAGCAAGTACTTGCCAGTTATTAATCCGACCTCTAGCAATCTTAAACATTTATTCACTCCCTTTAAAATTGACTAATAGCATTATAGTATTAAAGCACTAATCATCAAAAAATTCTAATAATTATCCCAATAAAGGTGGTATTTTAATGAACAATACAAAAAATACTTATCATCCTATAAGAGTTATACTTCACATTATAGCCTTTTTAGCATTATTTTTAATGGAACAATTACCGTTAAGTGTTCTGACTTTGACAAAAAAAGAATTAGGCACCAAGTATTCATCCTACATTAAAATGGCTCCATTGGTAACTTTGATTCTATTGATAATCGCTGCAACCGTCATTATCTGGACCTTCAAAAAAGCCCAAAAATTCCCAACTTCAAGCTTTACTAAGGGTACTTGGATTATCATAGTAATTGCAACCGTTTTAACTTTTATAATTAATATCGTAACGTTACCATTTATGAAAAGTAGCAATGAAAACGTCGAAGCGTTACAACTAGTCGCTAATAATAGCATGATTATTTTAATAATATTTACTATTTTTGTAGCCCCGATATTAGAGGAAATTCTTTTTCGAGGAATTTTTATGAACTGGTTTTTCGTTGATCATCCCTTAATCTCGGTCATCATCAGTGGTGTAATTTTTGGTTACGTTCATGCACCTTTTGGCGGTAACACTGATTGGTTCTATGCACTATCAAAAATTTTATTGGGAGTCATCTTAGCTGGTGTTTACTATCGAACTAAAAATATTAAAGCTAATATAACTGTTCACTTCCTAAATAACTTTTTGGCAATTTTAGCAGGAGCGGTGGCTTCAGGGGTTATTCTTCTATGAGAAATAATAAAAAGAAATTTAATGAGATTTATCAAGATTTATTACGCAAAGTTGTCATGTTCGGTGTTTTATCAATGCTCTTATTGGCCAGTGCAAGAATAACCGGTTGGATAATTATGGAATACGCTGGATTTATTAGTGCTATTTATACGATTATTTTGATTGGTATGATGATCTATGTCCTAATTATTAAGACCAAGGACGAGAATAATCATAAAAAACAATAATTCTTATTGACAGATTTACCTAATTACGGTTAAAATTATGGGTGTTGTTTAATTGCCCGTTGGTCAAATGGTTTAAGACGCCACCCTCTCAAGGTGGAGTTATGGGTTCGATTCCCATACGGGTGATTTGAGAAATTTCGTTAGCTGTTATATCGGTTGAAAAGACTGGTATAACAGCTTTTTTGTTTTTAAATATATTTTTCATTCGACTAAATTTGCAACTCTGGTTAGTCAAAAACTTAGTCAAACACAATTTTACTTTAAAATGTTATGATACAAAAACAAGTAAAATTATTTTCAAAAAATGAGGGAATAAAATGAACCAAACTATTGAAAACTTAATCAAACACGTATCAGTACGGGATTTTAAAGATGAAACAATTAGTGAAAATATAAAAGAAGAATTAATTAAAGCCGCTCAAAGTGGATCGACTTCTGAATTTGTTCAGGCTTTCTCAATCATTGAAATTACCGATCCTGACCTACGTAACCAATTATCAGATATTACCATCAGCTCACCACACGTCAAAAAAGCTGATACTTTCTATATTTTTATAGCTGATCTTAACCGCCAAGCTACTATGCTCAAACAACATAATCAAAGTTTAGATAGCATTAAGAATATGGAATCGCTACTCGTTGCTACTGTAGATACTACTATCGCGGCCCAAAATATGGCTGTTGCTGCTGAATCTATGGGATTGGGGATCTGCTATATTGGAAGCATTCGTAACAATATCAAGCAAGTTGCTGAATTACTAAATCTTCCCAAATATACTTTCCCACTTTTTGGAATGACCATTGGTGTTCCTAAGGTACTTAACCAAACTAAGCCTAGACTTCCAATGTCAAACCGAGTTTCAAAAAACACTTATGATAATCAACTTTTCAACGATTTATCTACCTATGATAAGGAAGTAAAAGACTATTATTCTAATCGAAAAACTAATCCTCAAGATACGACTTGGACTGAAAAGAACTTAACTATTTTCAATCACGTTCACCGTCCAGAAGTCGCTGACTTTTTGTTGGAACAAGGTTTCTCACTTCATTAAATTATAAAAAGCTATTTCCGGATTGCGCTGGAAATAGCTTTTTTTGAAATATTTACAAAAAAATTACACAACTTTACATTAATTGAACAGAAAATATACACTCTTTCTATATTATCTAATCATAGAAATAAATAGTGGGTGTTTATTATATGAATAATTTAGGTGATATCTTACGAGAAACTCGACAACAACAGCAATTGTCACAAAGTGAAATTTCCGAAGATATTTGTTCGCAATCGACTCTCTCAGAAATTGAACATAACAAATATATTCCCAATACACAACTACTGATTAATCTTTGTGAACGATTAGCAGTTGATTTTGATGACCTTTGCTTAGTAGGAAGTTTTCAAATTTGTCGTGAAAAATATTTCAATCAAAAAGCTGCTAGTTTTTACCACAAGCGTAACTATCAGCAATTACAAGCTTTTTTGAATCGCCCTACTGTTTTAGAAATGGTTCAAAATGATCAACAAACACAAGCCTATTACTTTTATTTGGCATTGTGTTCATTACATCTTGATCGAGGTTTTGACAAAGCCAAAGAGTATCTCAAATTATCTTTAGCATGTTCAACCAACGGTCGTAAACAATCTACTCTAACCCGATTAGGCAATATCACTCTAGCTTACGTCTATGCTCAACAGGGACTTAAAACCTCTACCTTTGATCAAATAAAACTGGCATTTCGCCATCTTGAAAAATCAAATTACAATGAAAATTTAAATTTACTATTTTATATTGCCGCATTATCTTATTTTCACATTTCCAAATTCGACTTGGCCATTCAAACTTTAGAAAAAGGTATTAAATTTGCCCTTTCCAATGATTCTCACTCCATGATGATCAATAGTCTTTATTTGATGGCAAACATTGCCGAAATGGTTAAGGAAGAAAATGTCGGTTTAACGATTAAAAGCTACAATATTTTCAATTCTTTCATTAGACAACCGCTTTATGAAGAAGCAACTTAATGTAATCGATTTCTAAAGATTAGTCTTCTAATGATATAATCCAATTAAAGGCGGTATAAAAATGGATGATATTGAATTACTAATCGAAAAATTACAAGCAATTGCTCAAACTGGCAAACATTACAGTAAAGATGTCTTCGATCGTGAACGATATGACCAATTAGAAGACGTCTCAAAACAACTAATCACTAAATTAGTTAAGAATCCTTCTCAAAAACGGCTAAATATTTTCTTTGATGCCGATACTGGTTACGTTACTCCTAAAGTTGATATTCGAGCAGCAACCTTTAGAGATAACAAGATTTTACTAGTTCGTGAAAAAAGTAGTGGTGAATGGTCAATCCCTGGTGGTTGGGGCGACGTTGGCTATTCTGCTGCCGAAATTGCTGTCAAAGAAACTTTCGAAGAAGCGGGAATCAAAGTCAAACCTAAACGTATGATTGCTATCAAAGACATGCAAAAAAATCACTACCCTAAGAAAAATCTCAATTACGTATATAAATTATTTTTTGAATGCATCCCTACAGAAGACGACATTCACAGTGGTGTAGAAACTTCTGATGTTAGATATTTCACCTTAGATGAAGCTTTAAAGTTAAATTTATCTTTGGCTCGAAATATGCCAGATGATTTCAAACGTGCTTTTGCATGTCACAAAGCTGATAATTGGGAAACTTACTTTGACTAAAAAATGCCTAACTAAATTTTGATAAATTCAGTTAGACATTTTTTTAGTCAATTAAATTTTTTAAAGCAACCCCAGTTCGTGATTTTGAACATTTCATACTATCTTCAGGCGTACCTTCAAAACAAACTTTACCACCATATTTACCAGCATCAGGCCCCATATCTATTAACCAATCAGCTTGAGAAATAAGTGATAAATTGTGCTCGATTAAAATTAAAGTGTTGCCATTATCAACAAGTTTTTCAAATAGATCAATCAAGCGTTTCGTATCATTCAAATGCAAACCTGTGGTTGGTTCATCTAAGAAATAAACACTGCCCTTGTGGTCTAATTCCATTGCCAATTTAACTCGTTGCACTTCTCCACCAGAAAGTGTCGTCATTGATTGACTCAAATTCAAATATCCTAAACCGACCTTTTCAAGTAAGTCGACTTTTTTCAAAATATTAGGAACGTCTTTAAAGAAGTCCAAAGTATCATCAATTGACATGTTCATTACTTCAGAAATATCTTTGCCATGATACTTGTATTGTAAAGCTTCTTGACTGTATCTTTTCCCACCACATAATTCACAAGTTTGAATGACGGGATCCATAAAAGCCATTTCAGTTATCGTCACGCCTTTACCTTTGCAACGTGGACAGGCACCTTTGCCGTTATAACTGAATAATTGCGTTGAAACTTTATTTGCATTAGCAAAAAGCTTTCTCAAAGGATTTAAAATATTCAAATAAGTTGCAGGAGTCGAACGAATATTTACCCCAACGGAATCTTGACTAAGGTCGACATAATCCACTCCTGACATTTGTCGCTTAAATGCATCAACTAAGGTACTTTTCCCTGAACCAGCTGGCCCAGAAACAACCGTCAAAACTCCCTTAGGGATCTTAGCACTAACATTATTCAAATTATGCGAGGTCACATTTTTCACATTGAGCCAATCCGCAGTTGTTCTAGGTTGACGGAATTTTACGGGAGTTCGCAACATTTGTCCAGTAATAGTCTTAGATTTCAATAATTCGGAATAAGTTCCCTTAAAAGTAACCGTTCCGCCACCTTTGCCGGCTTTGGGTCCAATTTCCACCACATAATCAGCTGCCGAAATAATTGCCGGATTGTGGTCGACTAGAACAATCGTATTACCTTGATCTTTCAGTTTTCTCAGTGACTTTGTAATCAATTGAATATCATGTGGATGAAGTCCAACACTCGGTTCGTCTAAAACATAAACTAGATCTGACAAAGAACTAGTTAAATACTTAGCGATTTTGATTCGTTGTGCCTCACCGCCAGACAAAGTATCGGTTCCACGATTCAAAGAAAGATAACCTAAACCAATATCTACCAATGACTGAACCTTACTCCGAAGTTCACGAACCATTGTTTTAGCCTTGAAATCAGTAATACTATCTAAGAATTTTAAAACATTAACTAAATCCATCTCACCGACTTCAGCGATATTCTTGCCTTCAATCTTAGCAGTCAAGGCTTTACTATTTAAACGAGTTCCGTGACACACTGGACAAGTTTTTCTCGTGACAATTTTTTCCAATGCGGCTTGATGATGACGACCGGAAGCACTGTGAATTACCGAGCGAAGCATTCTTGGTACCAAGCCTTCATATTGAGCAGTTCTAGCCCAAGTTTTGGGAGGATTCTTCAATTTTTGTTTAGGAGCATGCATAAACATTTCATACTCCTCTTTGGAATAATCCTTGATTTTTTTATCAAGATCAAAGAGACCGCTGTTACCGTACTCTTTCCAACGCCACGTTCCCGGTTGAAAACCAGTAAACGTCATTGCACCCTCATTCAGTGATTTATTAGGATCAATCAATTGACTCTCATCAACATCATCGACGAACCCCAAACCCTGACAATTAGGACACATCCCTTGAGGCAAATTAAAGGAAAACCATTCAGAATAACCTACCCAAGGTTGACCAATTCGTGAAAACATCAGTCGCAAAACTGAATAAATCCCTGTATAAGTTGCTAAAGTAGACCGAGAATTACGTCCAATTGGCTTTTGTTCAACTACTATTGCCACTGGTAAATGTTCGATACTGTCGAATTGTGGCTGACCATACTTAGGTAAATACTGTTGCGTAAAGCTCGGAAAGGTTTCATTTAATTCCCTTCGAGAGACCGCCGCCAAAGTATCAAAAACTAAGGAAGATTTACCTGAACCCGACAATCCAGCGAAAACAGTCATCTTATGCTTAGGAATATCTAAGTCAATATTTTTCAAATTATTTTCTCGTGCACCATGAATACTGATAGCACCATTTTTGAATAAATCAGTCATATAAAACTCCTATTTTAGAAATATCATTACAATAGTAATTTTACTCCTCATTAATTTGACGGTATATTCATAGGCCTTATACAAAAAAACTCATTAACGCCCAATTACGCTAATGAGTTCATTTATTATCTACAATAAATGTGCATCTTTCATCAATTCTTCAATGTAAGTTCCATGGATTTTCTCCATAACTTTCTTTTCTACCATACGCTCTTTGAATGGCAATTTAATATCTTCTAGTTTCTTCTTACCATCTAAGTAGTAAATAGCTCTCAACAATACTCTGACATCAAAAGCTGAGCCAAAGACTTCTGGAACACCACGATCAACGTCAAGTAAAGTATAGACAGCTTCCATAGCGGTTCTGACTGAATATTCAGTTGTAAAGACAGTGTCACGTTCAGTTTCCGCAAAGTTTCCAATAAAGGCTAAATTCTTAGAGCCCTTTGGAACTACTAGTGGACGGTCGCCAACTTTTCTAGGCATAAAGTAAGAAGTGATATATGGCATATGAGCCGGAATCGTATTGGCATGATTCTTAGCAATATCCTCAATCTTATCAGTTGGCACACCGATATGATACAACCATTCTTCACATAACTCGTCACCGCTACATTCCGTAATCTTCTTGTGAACAAAATTACCCGGTTTGTCAGAGAACAATCCATAAACCCAAACAACTAATTCATTATCTTTTTGTCTCTTGAAGTGTTTTTGACGACTGATTGAATATCCGTACAACCAATTTGAATCCTTAATAGTTACTGGTCCACTTGTTACGATTGAGCCACTATGAGGATCTTTTTTACTGATACTTTCGATATATGGAACTACTTGGTCATCAGTCAAAGTAATAGTCCCAGAAATTACCCAGTTTGCTTCAGGAATATTCTTGCAAAAGACATCTGGATTACCAAAAGCTGAGTCTTGTTTAGCCAAATTCTCCCAAAGTGACCAGCTGCTACCTAATTCATGTTCAACTGGTGCTGGATGAGTCTTATCGCCATAAGTAGTACTTTCAGTGATTGAACCATTAGTGACAAAGACTAAATCATTTTCAGTTAACTTGATAGAACTGTCCTTGCCATCAGTCGTCATTTCAATCTCTGTAGCTACTTTACTATCACCAGAAGTATCGACGTGAATGTTTTCAACGTGAGTATTGTAAGTAAATTGCACACCTTTATCTTCCAAAAATTTAACCATTGGTTGAATGAGCGATTCATATTGATTGTATTTAGTGAATCTCAATGATGACAAATTAGACAATGAATCGATGTGGTGACAAAAGCGCATCAAATAACGTCTCATTTCCATTGCACTAGCCCATGGCTCAAAAGCAAACATCGTTGACCAATAGAGCCAGAAATTAGAATTCAAGAAATCTTCTGAAAATACCTCATTGATCTTTTTACCGTCCAAATCTTTTTCTGGTGTCATGACCAAATCGAGTAATTCTTGAACTGCCTTAGGAGTCAAAGTCAAATCTCCCTCAGTTGGTAATTCTTTTCCTTGCTCTTGAATGACACGTCCATGAGAATAACTAGGATCTTTTTTATTCAACCAATAAAATTCATCTAAGACTGATGCATCCGGATTTTCTAAAGATGGAATTGATCTGAACAAGTCCCAGAGGGTTTCAAAATGTGGTTCCATTTCTCTTCCACCACGGATAATGTAGCCTTTTTGTTCATTCCAAATACCGTCCATACTGCCACCAGGTAAAGCTAACTCTTCTAGAATATGGATCTTATCAGGTTTCATTTGACCATCACGAATTAAGAAAGTTGCGGCAGCCAAACCGGCTAAACCTGAACCAACGATATAAGCAGACTTATTGTCAACTCCAGCTGGTTTCATTGGTTTTGCAAATGCTTCATAATTTCCATTACTTCTATACATAAGAACCGCCTCTTGCTACATAAATTTATTTTTGTAATTGTTTACACATAGAATATAGTTCCATTAATCAAAATTTACAATAGTAAAGTTATGTATTTTGAGACAGAATAGAAAAAGAGTGTTATTTGCGATAAAAACAAATAACACTCTCATTTTTAAAATTCTTCATATACTGCAGGATCTTGATTCTTTGTTCGGCCATCTGGTTTTGTTAAAGCGTTGATTTGACGCATATCTTCAGCTGATATTTCAAAATCAAAAATATCCATATTTTCACGTTGGCGAACTGGTGAAGCTGACTTAGGAATCGGAATCGTCTTCAATTGCAATTCCCATCTTAATATCATTTGACCAACAGTTTTATTGTATTTTTTGCTTAATTTAATTAATAATTCGTCTTGTAACACAGAACTAGCACGTCCAAGCGGACTCCAGTCCATCGTTACGATATCGTTATCTGCATCGAATTTACGCATTGATTCTTGATTGAAATATGGATGCAACTCAATTTGATTAACACTTGGCATAATGCCTGTTTCAGTTTTTAATTTGTTCAAGTGCTCTGGCAAGAAGTTGCAAACACCAATTGATTTTACCAAGCCAAATTTTTGGGCATCAATCAAAGCTTGCCATGCTTCAACGTACATACCACGTTTAGGATTAGGCCAATGTAATAAATACAGATCAAAATAATTCAAATGTGCTCGGTAAAGTGATTCTTGTAACGCTGTTATAGCATCATCATAAGCATAATAGCGTCCTGGTAATTTGGAAGTAACCGTTAATTGATCACGATTAATGCCACTCTCAGCAATTGCTTTACCGACAGCACCCTCATTTTCATAATTATAAGCTGTATCAAGCATCGTATAACCATTATTAATAGCTGAAACGATACTTTGAACACCACTACGACCATTTAACTTGTAAGTTCCAAAACCAAAACTAGGAATCTCTTGTCCATCATTTAATTTATACATGAATATAATCCTCCTCAATACTTACAAACTACAACAAATTGAGAAAATTGACAAAAGAAAAAGTCCTACATCAATCCGTGATGTAGGACTTTAGACCACTTTACAGAAAACTTTGGAATGTGCAAAGCAGTCATTTTAATTCACAGGTAGGCTACCTGCATAAATAATCATACAGGCATTTATGAAAAATAGCTACCATTTTTTTATTTTTTATTGACCATTTGATAAATTGTCCTAGCTGCTGGTTTAATATCAGCTGCTAATCTTGAATAATTTTCCAAAACGATTACTGCATTTTTACCATTATTAGAAATATGCATTACAGTTTGGAAGCCGTAGCCCCAACCATTAGCAAAGTTATCATTTTTACGATGATACAATCCACCACCATAAGTGCTGCCGCTGCCAGGTTTAAATAATTCTTTACGAGATTTTTTGTTTAAATAAGAGCCTGTCATGATGTAATTCTCTACTTTATATAAATCACTAGCATTCATATAAATTTGTCCAGTACCCAATTCATCAAATTCGAACCATTTTCTCGTGTAAAAAGCATTTTTATAGTCAAGTCGTGATGATAATGGATCTACATTATTATAACCGGTGGCTTTAAGAATATTAGGATCATTGTCATATGCGAAAATCGTATTATCCAAATCAAGTTTCTTAACGAAAGTATCAGTAAACAATTGACGATAAGATTCGCCAGTTAGTTTTTCCAAAATGCCACTCAATAAATTAAAATTAATCGCTTGATAATCCCACTTACCATGCAAGAAATTGGAAAATTTAATATTAGCAATATCTTCATGAATAATGTCTTCATCAGAGAGAACACGACTAGGACCAATATCGCCTTTCAAAATTAATCCAGAAGTCATATCTAGCATCTGTCTGATAGTTATTTTCTTACTACCAGGAATCTGTGGATAAAACTTGGCCAACTTATCGCTCAACTTCAATTTACCATTTTGAATTTGTTTCATGATCATGGCTGCAGTCATTGATTTTTGTACTGAATCAATTTCATAAGTCGTATCCTTGTCATTATCGACGCCATCAGCGTAATTGGCAAAACCTCGGCTAGTCTGATAAACCGGTTTGCCATTTTTTACAACCAATAAGGTTCCAGAATATCCTTTCTGGTCTAATAGACTATCAATTTTTTGATTAAATTCACTATCGGCTGTTGAATCGGTCGACTCTGCTAAAACAGTTTCAGGAAATGCTCCTAAAGCAATTGCCAAAAGCATAAAAAGAACTAAAATATTTTTTTTCATAATATACACACCTGTGAAACCTGCCTAGAAACCTTCCTCAATTCATAATTATAAAATACTTTCTGAAAAAGGAATACTAATAAACTCATTAATATTGCTTGTTGAAGACTAGAAAATATTCGATATGGTAAAATGGATTCAATAAGAAAAGAAGGAGATTTAAATGAAAACTATAATAATTATCGTTGTTATTATCTTACTAATTGCTATTTATGCTGGCATGTACAACAGTCTAGTTAAATATCGCAATCGTGCTCAAGAATTCAGTTCTCAAATCGATGTTCAATTAAAACGTCGGACTGACTTAATTCCCAACTTAGTAGAAACTGTTAAGGGTTATGCTAAACATGAAAAGGAAACTTTAGCCAACGTTATTCAATTAAGAAACAACGTTAATACTGCTGACTCTTTACAAGACAAGGTTGAAGCCGACAGCGCTTTGAGTGGTGCTTTGAGACAAGTCTTCGCTTTGGCAGAAAACTATCCTGATCTAAAAGCTAATCAAGAGTTCTCTCAATTAATGGAAGAACTATCTAATACTGAAAATAAAGTTTCATATGCACGTCAAGCTTACAATAGTCAAGTTCAGGCTTACGATACCGCAATTCAAACTTTTCCACGTAATATCATTGCAGGAATTCATGGATTCAAGGAAATGAACTTCTTACAAATCCCTGACGCTGATAAAGCCGCTCCTAAAGTTAAATTTTAGTCGAGGGTCACAATGATTTATGAACAGATTGACCGTAACAAACGTAAAACCTACTTGATATTTTTTATCTTCTTTTTGATATTGGCTGCTCTAGGCAGTTTTATCGGTGCTTACTTCTTTGGCAATATTTACTCTGGTATCGTTATAGCGGTAATTATTGCGGTCGTTTATACACTGATAACCTACTTTCAATCCACTAGTATCGTGATGCAAATGAATGGTGCTAAAAAACTTAACTCAGCTAAGGACGCACCTGATCTTTGGCACATTGTTGAAGATTTGTCGATGGTCGCTGACATCCCATTGCCAGAGATTTATATTATCGATGACCCTAGCCCAAATGCTTTTGCAACTGGTCGTGATCCAGAACATTCAGCCGTCGCTGTAACTAGTGGGCTGTACGAGATGATGAATCGTGAAGAATTAGAGGGTGTTTTAGCTCATGAGATTTCACATGTGAGAAACTACGATATTCGTGTTTCGACTATTTCAGTTGCTTTATCATCTGCTATCATCTTAATTTGCTCCATTATCGGCAATGCTTACCGCTGGTGGATTCCAATGAATGACGACGACCGTGACAACAATAATTCTGGTGCCATTCGTCTAGTTCTTTGGTTGGTCGGTCTAATCTTTGCAATCATTGGACCAATGATAGCTACTTTAGTTCAAATGGCAATTTCGAGAAATCGTGAATATTTGGCTGATGTTTCGGGTGCTGAATTAACTAGAAATCCTCAAGGATTGATCAATGCTCTAGAAAAACTAGAACAAAGTACCAAACCAATGAAACGAGTTGATGATGCTTCAGCGGCTCTTTATATCGATGATCCTAATAAGAAGAAACATTTTGCAGGCCTATTTGATACTCACCCACCTTTGGACAAACGTATTGAAGCCTTAAAGAAAACTTTTCAGTAAGAAGTTGATTGATTTCAACTTCTTTTTTATTTTTTATCCGTTATTTCCGAATTAAATTTGTTGTTAATGCAAATATTGTTCAATATTTCTGAAAATCTATGATAGAATCATATTTGGAGATTGAAGAGGTCTTCATAGTGAGGGGAATTTTTTTATGTATATGTTATTACTCATTGTCATAGGCTTGATCGTTTTATTTACAGCTTTTATGATCAGACCTAAAAAGCGAGTCCAAAAAAAGTTAGTATCTTTGGGAATAATCTTAGTTATTGCTGGTGGTTCAGGAGTTTATCAGTCCTACCAAGGAAACTTAAGTAGTGGCGATAATCCTAAACAGGTTGAAAAAACTACCACTGCCGATTCTGATTTGGCTAACTTGAATTATCAAGGTACTCAAGAAGTAGAAGTTAATAACAATACGCCTACTTTCACAAAATCCGAATTAACTGTTTCGAATGGTCCTTGGCAAAAATTTGCTGATTTAGACAATTTAAACCGAGCCATCCAAGCAGATGCTTTATTAAGTAAAAGTCTGATGCCTACTGCCAAACGTGAAGCTCTCTATGTTAACCCAACTGGTTGGCACAATAAGCGGATCAAAGGTGGTTGGCTATATAATCGTTCACACTTAATTGGTTATCAATTGACTGGGCAAAACAACAATCCCAAAAATTTGATGACCGGTACTCGTTCTTTGAATTCACCCGAAATGCTTAAACATGAAAACGATATTGCCTACTATCTTAAACAAAATCCTAATAATTTTATTAGGTATCGTGTCAAACCGATATATCGTGGCAATGAATTAGTTGCTCGTGGCGTTCAAATGATGGCTGAGTCCTTGTCTAGCAATGGACAGCCAGATCATCAAGTATCTTTTAACGTATACATCTTTAATGTTGAAACAGGTGTGAAGATTAATTATAGTGATGGTACCAGCGTAGTTAATAATAATTAATGATTAGGAGATGGTCGTAGTGCAATATAGTACAGGTGATAAAGAAGTATTCGATCTAATTAATAAGGAAGAACAACGACAAAATAGAAATATTGAGTTGATTGCTTCTGAAAATATCGTTTCTGACAATGTTAGAAAAGCTCAAGGATCAGTTTTGACTAATAAATATGCTGAAGGTTATCCTGGGCACCGCTACTATGGTGGTTGCGAATATATCGACGGTATCGAACAAATCGCAATTGACCGTGCCAAGAAACTTTTCAATGCTGAATACGTTAATGTTCAACCTCATTCAGGTTCACAAGCTAATGCTGCTGCTTATCAAGCCGTTCTAAAACCAGGAGACCGAGTTTTAGGTATGGATCTTAATGCTGGTGGTCACTTGACTCACGGCTCAAAGGTTAATTTTTCTGGTAAGATTTATGATTTCTTCTCATACGGCGTTAACGATGAAGGTTTGATTGATTATGATGATGTTCAAAGAATCGCTGAAGAAGTTAAACCACACTTGATTGTTGCCGGTGCTTCTGCTTACAGTCGTATCATCGACTTCAAGAAATTCAGAGCAATTGCTGACTCTGTTGGTGCATATTTGATGGTCGACATGGCCCACATTGCTGGACTAGTTGCTGTTGGTTTACACCCTACTCCAGTTGGAGTTGCTGATATTGTTACTACTACTACCCACAAAACTTTAAGAGGACCTCGTGGTGGTATGATTCTTGCTAATGCTGAATTGGGTAAGAAACTTAACTCAGCTGTCTTCCCAGGCACACAAGGTGGCCCACTTGAACACGTTATTGCTGGTAAAGCTGTTGCTTTTGGTGAAGATCTTCAACCAGAATTCAAAACTTACATGGAACAAGTTGTTAAAAACGCTGCTGCAATGGCTAAAGTTATCGATGCTGCTGACAACCTTTCCGTTTTAACTGGTGGTACTGACAATCACTTGCTAAACGTTGTCTTAACAGATTGTGATTTGAATGGTATGGAAGTACAAAACTTACTAGATTCTATTCATATCACAACTAATAAGGAAGCTATCCCAAATGATCCATTGCCTCCAAAATATACTTCTGGTTTACGTCTAGGCTCTCCTGCTGTTACTTCAAGAGGCTTTGACGAAAAAGACTGTGAAGAGGTAGCTCACATCATCGTTGACGCTATTAAATACCACGACAATCCTGAAAAATTACAAGAATTAGATGCACGTACTAAAGCCTTAACTGACAAGCATCCTATCAAATAATAATTACTCAAGCAGAGCTTAGGCTCTGTTTTTTTGTTGACTTTTTTCTCAAGAGTCATTATTATAGGTTTAAACATTTAAACGTATTAAAGGAGAAATATCATGGCTGAAGAAACTATGAATCTTTTTAAAAAAGGTATGCCGATTTTTTCTATCTTTCAAGATGAGAATCGACAAAAAATCATTTTACTACTGTGTAAAAACAAAGAATTGACTGTCAATCAAATCACCGATCAGTTAAACCTATCCCGTCCAGCCGTTTCACATCATCTCAAATTAATGCTAGATGCCAAAGTTATTGCTGTGAATAAAGTTGGCAAGAAAAGATTTTATCGTGTTTCCTTAGATGACACTGTACAATTGTTAAAAGAATTGACTATCTCTCTAGAAAAAAGTATTTCATCCAAATAAGATGAAATTTATTTTTTGCTTTTTACGTTTAAATGTTTAAACCTATAATCAGGAGAATACTATGACTACTATATTTGATTCCTTAACTTTAAAAACTAATACTACCATCAAGAATCGTTTCGTAAAGGCTGCCATGAGTGAGACTTTAGGCGATTCAAAATATCAACCAACAGAACAAACTATTTCACTCTATCAAGCTTGGGCTAATGGTGGGACTGGTCTACTCATTACTGGAAACGTGATGGTTGATCGTAACGCCCGTGGTGAATTTGGAAACATCGTTGTTGATCACAATCAAAATTATGACCTATTAAAAAAATGGGCTCAGGCTGGAACCACTAATGATACCAAAATTTTTCTGCAATTAAATCATCCTGGAAAACAATCTCCCAAAACTATTACTAAACAACCAGTCGCACCTAGTGCTGTTCCCATGACAGGGTCAAATAGTTTTGCCTTTAATTCACCTAGAGCTTTGAGCCATGCAGAAATAAAACAAATCATTGCTAAGTTTGTTGATGCTGCAGTAATCGCTCAGCAAACTGGTTTTTCCGGAGTAGAAATTCACGCTGCTCATGGATATTTACTCAACCAATTTCTTTCACCACACGATAATCAGAGAAGTGACGAATACGGTGGTTCTCTAGAAAACCGCATGCGTGTCATCACCGAAATCTATCAAGGCATCCGTGAAAAGGTTGGTCGCAACTTCCCTATAGCATTAAAAATCAATTCATCTGATTTTCGCCCTGACGGTTTTTCTGAAGAGGACTCACTCAAAGTAATTCAAAAAATGGATCAACTGGGTATCGACTTGATAGAAATATCTGGTGGTAACTACGAAAATCCGAAAATGCAAGGAATCGGCAAAGGTGCTTTCTTCATCGACTACGCTCAAAAAGTTAAACAGACAATCAAAACGCCTATTATCGTTACTGGTGGTTTTAATACGGCTAACGGTATGGAATCTGCCATCCAAAATAACGAGACTGATTTTATCGGACTCGCTCGCCCATTAGTTATGGTCCCTGACTTGCCCAATCAGCTCAAATGGGGTAACTTTACTTCTGTAAAACTAAATCATCTGACTACTGGTTCAAAAAAATTGGATAAAAAAGTCGGTTCTTTGATTGGGTTAAGTTTCTATCAACAACAAATGTCACGAATCGCAGAAGGTAAAAAAGTTCAACCCACTACCAATGCTTGGGGCGCTCTACTATTTTCTCTCAGACACCAAGGAATATCTGCTTTAATGCCACAACGGAATAAGGAGTAAATCATGAAAAAGATCTTAGTTGTTCTAACAAATACAATTAAATATTTAGGTACACAACAAGCCACCGGACTCTGGTTAGGTGAAGCTACCGAATTTGTCGACGAAGTTACTAAAGCGGGCTTTTCAGTTGATTACGTTAGTCCCAAAGGTGGTTTCGTTCCCCTAGATCCCCGCAGTTTCAAATATACCGACAAATCTACTATGGATATTTATAGTAGTTCTGATTTTCAACAACGAGCTTTAACTAATTCATTAAAACCTGAAGAAATCAATCCCAAAGATTATCAAGCTATTTATTATACTGGCGGTCACGGTGTAATGTGGGACTTTCCTACCAATCAAAAATTGCAAAAAATCACTAACGAGATTTACCAACAAGGTGGCTTCGTAACTTCGGTCTGTCACGGTATTGCTGGACTACTAAATATCAAAGATGACTCAGGTAATTACTTAATCGCCGGCAAAAAAATAACTGGTTTCACGACTGCCGAAGAAATCCTTGCTGGAAAAAGAAAAGTCGTTCCTTTTTTGAATGAAGATGTTGCCAAATTACATGGAGCTAATTTTCAAAAGAAACGAGCTTATAAAGAATTTGCTATTCAAGATGGACAATTGATCACTGGTCAAAATCCATTTTCTGCTCGTGCGGTTGCTAAAAAATTAATTATGGCTAAAAATAAATCTCACCAAAGTTAACGGTGGGATTTTTTAATTGCATAAAATAAGACATTTATCCCTAATTCGTGATATTATTATTTTAATATTACCGTTTACACGTATAATCATGTTTGTCTTCTTTGGGGGTGTCTTAATGAAATTATTTACTGTAAAATTTTTATTTTTTCTAGCATTCATACTTACTTTAGGACTAATTAATCAACCATTAACAATCCAGGCTGCGGCACCGACAAAGGATGAAGTTTTTGAAAATGCTCCTGACGGATTAAATTTGGACGGTTTGATTGAAGATCCAGATTACGAAAATGGTACTAACGATGCATCTTTGAATAAAGACTTCCCTGTCAATATCGTAGAAATGCTAACAAAAGACGGTGGTCAAGACCAAATCAGCTCTTTTTGGGGCAAGAAATATAAAGATAGCGACGATGCCAAACTATATAATTATTTTGATTTGACTAAAGATCAGACTATTTCTGCTTGGATTTATTATGGAGATGTTTACCATAATTACCCAACTGGTTCAAACATTGACAAAGAGAGTGTTTATACAGCTGGTATGAAGGATGACAAAACTCCTGATGGACTAGCTTTGGTCTTGCAAAATGACGATCGTGGAGCTAAAGCAATTTCTACTGCCATCGGTGGAGATAAAACTGGCTATCCTTCTTATGGTGAAACACTCGGAGTCTGGGGTGGTAGTACTGTTGACCACTCTCCACTAACTTCATCGGTTAAATCTGCAACTTCATATCCAGAAGATACCGTTTACAATCAAAAATTACAAAAGGGTGCCATTCAAAACAGTTTTGCTCTTGAACTAGATGCTCTTCAAAATTTTCAAACACCCACTACCAAGATATCCAATATTCTTTTCGAAAAAATTGATGGAAAAGACGATTATTTCGACATTGCAGATGGTTACAAGGGACAACACATTACGTTCGGATATCCTGGTGATGCAACAACATACAACGACTATGCAACAAAAGGATTCACATCGGCCCTTTTGAATAACACCAAAGGTTATTATTTTTCACAAAATTATAATTTAGGTACTTCCAATAATATCCAGATGAGTGGCTACTATTCAAGCGACCCAGAAGATATGAATGTTAACAAAGCTTGGAAACATTTAACTTTCAAATACAAAAAAGATGGTTCCTTTACTTATCGTTACAATGACCAAGAACTAGACGGAACCGCTAAACCTCTTAACGAACTTAGTGCCGGTAACGGAACAATTGATACTTCAAAACTCGGTGACAGTAAATACGTTCGTTGGGGCTTTACGGCATCAACTGGTTCTCAGAATTCAGCTCCAAACGATGTCGCAATCGTCATGCAACAAATGCCCAGTACCGCCAATGTTCAAAGTTCAGTTAAATTACTAGACATGTCACAGTACAATTCTGATGGTATCTTAGGTCGTGAAATAAGCGACTTAAAGAATGACTCGAATTATAGAGACGGCATGCTTTCTCTCTTTACTAACAAAAACAGTTACAATGTTGCTAACAACGACAAATTACTTTTTAAATACGGTTTAACTTATGATTCAGGAACACTAGAAACAGGAGAAATCAATACAACCTTAGATTTACCTGAAAATGTTAACTTTACTCCGGGAGTTTCTGAATCGGTTGACGATGGTAGTATTGGTCAATTGGTTTATGACGATGGCACTACTCAAGAGATTCTACCTTCAGATATTACGCAAAATTCTGATGGCTCTAAAAGTATCAAATTAAAACTTAAAACAATGGACACTAATGGTCAAAAAGCAACGATTTATTTATATGGTCAAGCTTCTGCAACTACTACTCCTAAATTAGTCAATGGTACTCCTGCAACATTCAATAGCCAAAACTACATTGAGAATATCACCATGCCAACTTTTATTATTAATGATCAATTAAATCTTGATGCTACTCAATTAGATCAAACGATTGATAGCGATAAGGACGCCACAATCAAGGGTACTATTAATTACGTCAATAAATCTAAATTTAATGGCGATGACGTTACTTTACATACAAAAATCAATGGTACTCAAATGGACGATACTAAATATAGTACGACTTCCGATACTGCCACGACTGATTTTTCAATGATCATGACTAATGCCTTGTCCGATGGTAGCCCATTAAAAATCGGTAAAAATACTATTGAAGTTTATGTAACTGATTCCTTAAAACGAGTCTCTAATACTGTCACTTATACGATAACTGTCAATGATTATAAAGATTTGATTTTGACTGCTACTAGCCCCGACCCTATGAAAGTTAAAATTACTGACCCTATTCAATTGGATAGTGAAGTTACCTACAGTGACGGTTCTAAAATTGCTGAACTAGGTTACTTAGACTATGCTTACTTAAAAATTGACGATAATAAATTTGAAAAAGTACAGATTAATGGTGGTGGTAGTGTTGGTGATGTCACTACCTTATTCATAAAATTAGCAGCTGGGAAACTAGATGTCGGTGAACATACGCTTTACTTCTATGTCAATGATGGAACTAGAGATTCCAATACTGTCGAATATCACATAACAGTTACTAATAAAACTTTACTTTTGAAAGCTAACGATGATGATATCAACCAAACTGTCCAAAATAATTCTAATGTACAGTTACGAGGAACTTATCATTACGAGGATAATTCCGATTTTATCAATAAGGTCACTTCTGTTAAGTATCAAATCACAAATGCTGATGGTACTAAACAAGCAATTGTCACTAAAGAAATCCAATCTGATGATAGTACTGCTGAATTTACTTTAACCTTAAAACCAATTGGAGCGGATCTGTTTGACAATCCTTCTGAACAAACTTTAACTGACTATCTTAAAACCGCCACTGGTTTAAAGGTCGGTAAAAATGAAGTATCTATCACAGCCTATGATGGCGACGATGCCACTTCTAATACCGAAACTTACATTATCAATGTACCGACTCTTGACCCAACAATTGAATCTGACAGTTTAAAGGTTGATTCAATTGAACAAATGAAACTTCCATTATCGTTGAAATTCACTTATTCCGATGCAAATTATCAATTACAATCAAAAGATTTGGCTACTTTCACTCAAGTTAAAAACAGCGACAATTCAACTATGACTGTTTTGAAAAAGCCTGAGACTACTACTACAACGCCTTATCAATTCAATATCAAATCCAATTGGAACGATGACCTAGTCGAAGGTCAAAACACTGTTTCAGTTTATGCGATGGACCGTTATTTGAGAAAATCTAATGTGCTAGATTATCAGATGAACATCTTACCTTCTGGTACTCAAATCGAGGTCGGAAATTATCGTTTTAAGACAATTGATCCTAAAAAAGGAGTCGCCGACTACGTTCAACGTGATGGTGCTTGGAATATTGAAATCAATAGCTATCAAGATAAGTGGGCGTTAAAAGCCAAAGCCAGCAATATGTTGCGTCAAGATATCACTGGTAATTACTCTGAATTATCTGACTTATCTTTAGTAAACAAAAAGACAGAAAATGGAATTGGTACCGATTTAATAAATAATCCTACTATTGCAACCGGTGACAGTACTGGTTCTGCTTTACCAATCTCCTATACGCTTTTTGGAAACGACAGTGATGCAAATTCTGGTATTCTTCTAAAGACTGATGGCACACCACTTGAAGGTGAATATCAAAGTACGATTACTTGGTCAATTGATGATTCAATCTAAAAAAGATTCCCTACTGACTTAGAAAAATCAAAAGGGAATCTTTTTTTCATAATTATTGAATATTAAAACGCAGCATATTGTGTATCACTTATGCTGATCCATTCATCAGTTGCAACACGATACATTATTTGACCATTAATTGTAGCCATACGATCAGTGTACCAGCCAGTATGAGCAGCTAAAGCACGATTAGTTACTTTCTTACCAGTTGATGTATAAAGACTAGATACTTTATTTGTATCTATTTGTCCTTCTCTTGGTGTTACCTCGATACCATCTGTCTTTTTAACCCATTCATTAGTGGCAACACGATAATAAGTTGTACCATTAATATCCATTTGTCTATCAATTTGCCAAGCTGATGCTTTTGGTAAAGTTGTCGTAGTGACATTTCCATTATCATCATAAGTTTGCGCATCAATTGATGGTGAGAATACCAATGAAATATTTGTTCCAATTGCTGTATCTCCAGTAGGAATTTTTTCATATTTAGTAAATCCTGATAGTCTATATATTTTACCTGACATAAATCCAATTTCCATTGTTGAGCGATCTGGTTTGTATCCTTTTATTTCTGGTACAGAGAATTGAATTGAATTTTGTATAGGATCCATTGAAACACTTGTCAATTTGATTGGAAGTGTAATTATTTGTCCATCTTTATAGCCAATCATAGATGCATCAACATTATATGTCCCATCACTATTTTGACTATATGTCCCCTTCAATATTTGATTAATAACTGGATCTGATTCATATGCATCAGCTTTAACAGTTACCTCAGTATTAGTACTGATTACTGGTGCAGCAATTGGTGCAACTGCCAACAAAGTAGCGGCGGTAATCCCCATATATTTAGCAAATTTTTTCATAATAAATTCTTCCTCCCATTAATATTTTTTAATTATTTAATATCATCTGCCATAACCCATTCGTCTGTTGCAACACGATACATTGTTTGACCATTAATTGTAGCCATTCGATCTGAATACCAAGGAGTATTTTTGGCTAAAGCTCTATTAGTTACTTTTTTACCCTGTGAAGTATAAAGTGAAGCTTGCTTATTAGTATTTACAGTAGTCTCATTTAGAGTTACAGCTAATCCATCATCTTTTTTTACCCATTCATTATTAGCTACACGATAAAAAGTGGTTCCATTAATATTCATTTGTCTATCTACATTCCAAACGGAAGTTTTTGGCAAAGTGATTGTTGTGGCTTTTCCATTATCATCATAAACAGTTGAATTTACTGAAGATTCAAATAATTCTGAGATTCCAGTTCCTGGAACCTTGATATTTGAGGTTTCTGATTTAGCGGGATTTACAACAACATCTTTTGTTCCTAATACGGGTTCATTGATAAAACTATCCCATGAGTGTGCTCCTGTTTCATCAGTATGTCTCAAACTCAAATGAAATGTCACGGATTTACCTTCTGATAGTAATTCATTAACTTGATCTTTGATTAAATTACCAGAAACACTATTATCAGTAGCTGTGGCAGTCATAATTACGCCATATTGGAAATTGAAGAAAAGATTATCTTCATTACTATTATCATTAAAGTGTTTAAAGAAACTATCACCTTTTTCAATCAAAACATTTTGCTCTGGAGTTAATTCTTGAGGATACAAGAAAAACATTCCATCAGATCCAAATACATAATATGTATCTAGTTCTTCGGTTGTAATCAAAGAACTGTTCTTCGTTAAATTGACTGTACTTTTAACTTCTCCTAACCATTTATTTACATCTGATTTACCATTTGTTTCAGCCTGAACAAAAGTCTCTGTACTTGAATTGATAACTGGTGCTGCAATTGGTGCTGTTGCTAAAAGCATTGCAGAAGTAATACCTAAGTATTTAAAAATTTTTTTCATAATAATAAATTTCCCCCAAAAATAAATTTTTATTGTTAATAAGGATGTACCCATTCATTAGTAGCTACTCTATAATATGTAGCACCATTGATTGTGACATATTTATCCGAATACCAATATGTGTAAGCTGCTAAAGCACGATTTTGAATTTTTTCACCTTTGATGGTATACAAATTCGTTAATTTAACCGTATCAACAGTATTATCAACTATGTGAACTTCTAACCCATCACTAGCTTTGATCCACTGATTGCCACCAACACGATAATATGTAATTCCATTGATCATCATTTCTTGATCAACATTCCAAGTCGATGATGCTGGTAATGTCGTAGATGTGGCTATCCCGTTGTCATCATAAACTCTCGAATCATCAAAGAGTTCAAATGTCATTGCGACCGAACTGGCTGGTGCTTGTAAAGAATTTACATTGTTGGTCTTTGTATAATAAAGATTTGTTAATAATGAATAACCTGTCGTTGTTCTTAAGAATGCCAATTTATTGTAGCTCGGAACATAACCATCCAAAATCGGTGTATCAACTGTAGAAATCTCTCCTACATTTTTTGCATAAACCATTTCTTTGGTATGAACTTTAACATTCTGGCCGTCGGCTTTAGCATAAAAATATAAATAAGCAGGACCATTATTAGTTACGTCAATATTAAAATCACCATAACTCTTCACATTATTATCTGCTGCTTCAACGGTCATTTCAGACTCAGTATTAATGGTTGGCATCGATATCGGCGCAACGGCTAATAACGCTAAAACCGTAATCCCTATATATTTAGTAATTCTTTTCATAATAAATTCTTCCTCCCTGTAACATTTAATTACATCCATATGTTACCTCGGAGGGGTGTCACCATATGGCATTCTGCGAGCGTTAACAATTTTTTTTGAAAAAAAGTTTAAATAATTTTGATTTCCCCATAACACACTCTAAGCGGCTTAGCCCACAATGGAATACGGAAGCTAATGCTTCCCCATAACACACTCTAAGTGGCATAGCCACAAAGAGTGTGTAAAAAAAAATAGACCTTATCAAAATTGATAAGATCTATTAATAATTAATCTTCCGTATCCATAGAAAGGTTAGCTTTTTTAACTTTATGTTCATAACGATAATAAAGCGTGAACCCAACTAATCCGAAGACTACTGGACCAAGAACGGTCCAAAGAGCATCAGTATAGGCACCTTCCATTAATGGTTGTAGCAATGTAAAGATAATTGCAAATGCCAATACTAAGAAGACAATTATGGAAACTGTCCACATGGCCTTCTTATTCTTATAGAACAAGTAAGGTTTCTCAATATCTTTGTTCATGTTAAAGAATGGATATGCTCCTACTAAGAACAAGTATGGAACAGTCGTTGAAACATTAGCCATCAATGTCAAAACATTGTATAGAGCTTTGGCATTCTTACCACCCATATCAACAATTAAGATCAATACGATAACAACGATTGCTTGCATCCACATTGCAAAAGCAGGCATACCATGTTTGTTTAATTTAGTAACTTTTTCAGGCCAAAAGTCTTTTGGTGTACCTAAAACGAATGATTTCAATGGTGAGTAAATCAAAACGAAGAAGGAACCCATGTAAAGGATAAACATATCAAAACCAGTGAAACGTGCGAGCCATTCACCTAAAGTAATAGCTGCAGCACTGCCCATTCCGGTATGAATTCCAAATTGATAACCAAGGTTACTCATCATAACATAAGTAATATTTCCTAGGTTAACGTTACCTTTGGCAATAACTGAATTCCAGTTGGCACTCATAGCCCAAAATAGAATTGTTAGTGAATAAAGTACTGTGATAACAATAGCCGAAATCAAAACACCACGTGGAAAATCACGCTTAGGATTCTTCATACTATCAGTAACACCACCGACAGATTCCATACCACCGTAAGCAAAGATTGCGTAAACGATGAAGGAAACCATCCCTAGTGGTGAAGCAAAAGCTGGATTTGCCGAATGGATAAAGGTATCTAAACCTTGAATTGGTTCAGCTGTGTGAAAGCCTGACATGAATAAAACAGCAATACTCAAAACAAAGAAGATAACCTGCAAGAGAATCATCATGATACCACCAAAGTTAGAAACCTTAGTGATTTTTTCAATACCTTGCGAAGCTGTGAATGTAACGAAAATAATCCACAAAACAGCCAAAACACCAATAACTTGTGTGGCACTTAAACCAAACATTCCCCAAGTCTGAGTTGTATCATGTCCAGCAAAGGTCGTAGACAATGGAATCCAAACTTTTGAAGAAGTTGAGACTAGCCAAACTTCCCATGAAGCTAGCCACATAAAAGTACCGATGAAGGCCCATTTAGGTCCAACAGCTCCATCGATCCAAGAATAGATTCCACCTTTTGCTTCATTAAAAGCGGAACCGTACTCTGCCATCATAAATCCTACTGGAAGGAAGAAGAAGACAGCCGCAAAAACATACCAAACAATACTTGCTAATCCCATCTGTTCATATGCGACAGTTGTATTAGCGAATCCAAAAATAGCCGTGAAAATCATCATTATCAAACTAAATAACGTGATTGTTTTCTTCGGCGAATTACCATCATTCATTTTTAAAACCCCTCATTTAATTTTCAATGTACAAATTTTTATAAATTCATATCTGTCTTGAAGTTTAGAGGTGAAAAATCAGTCGAGTCCGTAATTAATTGAGCAATTAGCTCTTTATAGCCATCAAGTGAAATTTTAGCCATTTCAAATGAAGCTTCCGTTAAATAATTAGGTAATTTATCATCATCTTTGCTCAAGGCCTCTTTATCAAAATCATGTAACTTCTTGCGAAGTGTGATATTGATGTCCTTTTGCTTGGCTTGGAAATCTTTTCCAAGTTCTTTGTAATGACCATCTAATAAAACTCCGGCCAATTTATAAGTCCAATAAGCTGACTTGCTATCATATGGTAATTTCCCGAGTTTGTATTCTTCTGGAGTGTCTGTGCTTCCCATATAAAATGGTACATAAACGCTTTGAGAAGCTACACCCATTGCTAACCATTGAACGCAAGCAATTTCAGGAGCCATATTTGGTCTGATTTGTAAGACGTGTGACTCTTGAGTTTTAGCTAAACTAATTGGACGATATTTTTTATTATCAGCCGACTTATTCAAAGGATCGAATGGAGTCTTTTGATAATGTGATGCCAAATAATCTTGAGCATCATCAACACTTAACAAGCGATTTGCTTTCTTAATAAAAGCTAAATCTTCACTTTCTGGGCTTTCATTAGTTTTTCCCGAAAACTGCTGTTGGCCCCACCAGACACGAGGCGTGCTGTATATTTCATCAGATAAATCATGTGTTCCAAAAATTTCTCTAAAATTAAAACCGTTGGGTTTAGTATTCAAATGGTTGTTTTCGACAAATTCTTTAATATCTTTACGATATAAGAAATTATCTGGATCATCGAAATCAATTTCTTGAATAGCTAGCTGATTGGCGACAACTGCGTAACTATCGTCGGGGATACGTTGCGCAACCCAATAATGCCCTGATCCACTTTCAAAGTACCAAACTTCATCTTTATCTGAGAAAAGTACTCCGTTAGTTTCACAAGTTCCATAATCTTCAATAATTTTTCCTAGTCTTAAAACACCTTCCCGAGCGGTTTTGACATAGGGTAGAACTACTGTGATCATGGCCTCTTCACCAATACCATTTTTGTCAAGAGGATCAATGCCTAAAACACGTTGGTTAGAATAAGCACTCTCTGTGGCACTCATTCCTACTCCGTATTCGTTAAATCCATCCTCTTCAAATAATCCTTCTTTAAAGGTCCATTCAGGAGTGGCAGAATATTTATAGCGAATTTTAGGTAGGTCCATTTGAAAGTCATTAGCTTTGGAGACAAACTTCTGATCATCAGTAAATTCTTTATGTTCATGAATAACGAAATGTTTAGGCCATGAAGCCATTGCATCTTCGTTACGTCCGATGATAGTTGAACCATCAACGGTGGCTTTTTTACCAATTAAAATACTAGTACAAGCCGATAAAGAACTCTTATTATAAACTAAAGCCATCTAATCACCTTACTTAAATTTTACTGCGGTACCATAAGCTGCAACAGTTTCCATGTCAGCACTAATTGAATCAGAATCAAAACGCATCATAACGACAGCATCAGCACCCATATCTAAAGCATTTTGACGCAAACGATCAATCGCAATATCACGTGCTTCCGTCAACAATTCGGTATAGGCTTTGATCTCACCACCGACGATGTTTTTGAATCCAGCTCCGATATTTTTTACGACGTTTTTTGATTGAGTAGTAAGTCCAAAAACTTCACCAATAATCTCGTAGTCGCGACCTGGAATATGTTCAGTCGTAGTCACTAATATCTCGCTCTTCTCCATTGATTCACCTCACAAAAATAATTATTTCACTCCATAAATAATGTAACACATAAATTGCGTCAAATGGTTATATCTCCGCAAATATTACCGACAAAATGCGATTTTTATTGGATAAAAATATCATGAATATAAAAAAATTAAACATAAAAAAAGAACCTTGCAAATTAACTCACAAAGTTCTCTTCCTATATTATTAATTAGTTTTTTGATTGATTTTTTTGGCAACCTTATCAACGGTCTCATCAACTTGTTCTTTTGTTTTGCTGATGGCCTCTTGAGCCTTGCCTTTTAATTCTTGCTTATCATTACCTGAAACCTTGCCAACTGCTTGATTCGTTTTACCCTTGATCATATCTTCTTTGCTTTCAATACTCATACATAAAACTCCTCTCTGATTTATCTATAAGCAAAGAATAACAAGTTTTCGGTTGATAAAGCAATTTATTGGTTCTTCAAAATATCTTTAAAGAAATCAACCGTAATGTCAAAGATTGGTTTCATAATTGCTAAAATCATTAAGAATAAATCAACAAATAATAATTTAATCATCCAGGCAACCGACATGCTAGTTGTAAAGTGGAAGTACAGGGCAAATAGTCCTAAGAATATAGCCACGAAAGCAAAAATATAAATTACAACCAGTCCTATTAAGTTTTCTGTTTCAGTTTCTTCATGTTTCATGGTAGTTTCCCCCTCATCTGAATCGATAAACATTTTATTTATCCATCTTTGTTAACGCTTACATTATAACATTGTCAGGGTTTGCTTGATAAGTTTTTTAAATATAATTGCTTATTATTTGCTTATTGACTTCTGAGCGCCTAATATAAGCGTAGTTAAAAAATGATGAGATTAAATTAACAAGAGTTCCTTTTTCATTTCGGGGGTCAATAAAATGAAATTATCAAGACTTATTACATTATCAGCCGTAGCCGTTATGGCTATGTCTAGTTCGTTTGCCGTTACACAAAAAAATGCCGATGCTTCAACTGTCGCAACCACAAATGCCAGTGGTATTGCCAAATTGTACACAAAAAATGGTAAACAGATTTCCAATCGTGCTCTAGCACCTAATACTAAATGGGCTGTTGGAAACGTTATTACAATTAATGGAGAAAAATTATATCAAGTTGCTTCTAATGAATATTTAAAAGCTAGTGCTTCTAGCCTTTCTGGAGACACTCCTGTTGCTGTTGCCACAAAATCAGATGCTACTACTGAATCACAAAGCGATACTGACTATACTCCAAATTTAGCCAATATTAATAATTACTTTGCTAAGTACGTTAATGCTTTGCATCAAGCTAATGGCACTGGTTCTGTTAATGTTTCTAACGATGTCATCTCTTATGCTACACAAAGAGCTGATCAACAAAACGGTAATAACCTAAATCACAATACAGCTACTAAGAATATGTCCGAAAACCTTTCTGGTGCCGGATATGATTATATAATAAAAAAAGCCGGAGCTAAGTCCGACAAAGATGTTGCTTATTTCCTATTGAAAGAATGGTACGACGAAGATAACTGTGTCGATCCATTGGGTACAGCCGGCCACTTTGGTCACCGTGCTGCTTTAATTTATGCTGGTCCTAACGTTGGTCTTGGAATCAACGCTAAGAACTCTGCTTTTGAAGCTGATTGGAATGTTGACAACATCTCCGCTCAAAAACAACTTTATAATTATACTGGTACAAATCCTAATACTAAGTTTATTTCTAAAGACGCTGTTCAATAAACTCAATCCTAATAAACTCGTCGTAGACAACTTCTACTTCGAGTTTATTTTTTTATCTATTTTTTTGAGATCATCATCTGATCTAATTCTAAGAAAATTGATGAGATTAAATTAGCTTTTAGAATCAAATGAAATTTATCAAGCTCTTTCTTGATTACAAATAGAATTATACAATTCATTAAATTGTAAGTGCATCCAAGTTTGAAAAAAATTGTTTTCCAAAAGTGAAATTTTCGTTAGCAGACCAAATATGATGTGTTTTTTGAATTTAGGAATTATTCCTTTGTATGTAAACCATTTTTGGATTTCCGTACAAAAACATTGATATGGCAACACTATTCAGTCTTTTTATTATGTATACCTTTCAAATCGAAGAATATTTTTTTATGTATTATGACCATTTTTATGTCCAAATCGTACCTATAATACGAGTTGTAAAGCAAATGACATAACAAAATATTTATAAATATACACATGCAGAACTGCGAGGGATATATTATGACAATGACAAAAGAAAACGTAAATAAATTTAATAAGAAATTTATCGTTACTGCCCTTGGAGTAGCAGCCCTAGGTTTCCAACTAATGCAAACTAATAATGTTAAAGCTGACACTACTACAGATTCTAAAACTGGCGATGCCGCTTCTGAAGACACCGTTGAAACCAAAGATAGTTCTGTCGCTGATGGTTCTAGTATTCAAAAAGATGTTGATTCTACTACTGAAACTGATGGTACAAGTTCGGATAGTAATAACGAACAACAAAACGATAGTAATGATACGGTAGAAGAGAAAAATAATTCTAGTACCCAAAAAGTAACTACTAATGAACTAACAGAAAATAATTCAGATTCAAATAAAGATACACCAGCCGATACTACGGATACAACTTCTGATACACAAGATACAGATGAATCTAATTCTGGTAATAATAATACTAATCAAAAAATTCAGGCAGAATCTGCTGATACGACTAATGAGAATAATGATACTGCCAACGACAGTCAAACGACAGCTTCGGATTCAACCGATACGGATGCAACAACTGATACTGATTCGACGACTAGTGATGTTGATACATCTGATATCATGATTCAAAATCCTCAAGCAAATCAAGAAGCAAACAATTACGATGATCCAGTAAAAGCAAATGTATCAATGACAGCAACAAATGACAAAGGTTCAGTTACATCAGAAAGTCTAGATGAAGATAAAAATGCCTCAATTGTTGTCGATTCAAATGCCCAAACAAGCATGAATTATACAGTCACAAATACTTCAAATGAAAAACAATCGGATTACAGTACAATCTTTATGCTTCCAAATTACAATGATAAGAATACTTCCATTGTTGTTGATGATTCATTTGATCCAACAACAATGATTGAAGGACTACCCGAAGGTGCCACTGTTACTTACCTAAGTGCTACAGGCGGCGACTACATGACATATGAAGATCAATTGAAGAATAATCCTAATTTTACCCCAGCCGATATTATGGAAATTCAAATTAACACTAATGGAACTTCACTTGATCCTAATCAAGAAATAAAAATAACCGTTCCACTAAAAAACACAGATACTAGTGAGCATCAATTAAATACAATTTATCCCGGTGTTTATGCCCAATCATATACATACTGGAGAATTCAATATTTTAATGCATCCTATAAAAATATGAACGACTCAATTAAGAGTAGCGATATGATTGGACAGTATCCTGCAGCTACTGTTAACCAATTAGGTATTTCTTATACTGCTGCGGATCAAGAGATTCAAGATAAAATGCCAACATACACCGGTGGTAGTGATATTCAAATCAATAATTTTGCACCTTCTAATAAAAATCAATTAACTGATGCAGATAAAAGCGATTGGAGTTATGGTAGTCACATCTATGTTAACCTTGTTGATTCTGGTATCACAAAGATTGCAAATTCTGATGGCTATTCAGTTCTTTTAAATAGTGATGGTAGCCAACAAACTCAATATGATTACGTAAATTCAGATTACTCTGTTACCGTTCTACCTAATTCTGACAATGGTTCAACTACTGCTCCCTCAACAACTAAAACTGTTAGTGGTATTTATATTACATTAAGACATGTAATCAATGCCCAAGACAGTACTACTAAAGTCGGTCAAGATTGGACTGCTGCAGACAATCTAACTTCAGTTCAAGATAACGACGACAATGTCCTAACCGGAAATGATGCAATCAGTGCCGTAACTACAACAATCAACGACCAAGATGGCGTTCTACAAGATGGCAAAGTTGTCAAAGCTGGTACTTTTGAAGTTACTTACACATATAACTTAAAAGATGGCACAGCTATTACTAAGACCGTCACAGTTACCGCTGATCCAGCAACAAACAATTCTGGTTCATCAAGTTCCAGTTCATCCTCTAGTTCCAATACTTCATCAAATTCAAGTTCCAACAACAGTTCATCAACTACTGACCCAACAGATCCAGTAGTATCTCCTGATTCTCCTGATAATATCAATGATCAAGATCGTCTAGTTTCTACTCACCCTGCAGATGGCGTAGTTTCACTTTATAAACTAGACACAACTAAGATTACTAACCGTAGCTTGAACACAGCTTCCGATTGGTACAGTGACAAAGATATGACTTTCGCTGGTGAAACTTATTATCGTGTTGCCACTAACGAATGGGTCAAAGCTTCAAATGTTTATGTTTACCAAAACAAGAGCCAAGTTATTCAAACAAATAATGATCAACAATTAGTTGATTCCAAAGGTAACACTGTAACAAATCGTTCATTACTTGCTAATACGGCTTGGTACACAGACCGTATTGCAACAATCAATGGCAAGAGTTATTACCGTGTTGCTACTAATGAATTTGTTCCAGTTGATGCAGTTACAGTGATGTAATTAAGCATACAAAAGAGCATTCACTCTCCAAAGTGGATGCTCTTTTTGCGTATTTTTATTAGACATATAAATAATAATGGAAATAAAAAAGTGCCCTTTTACGGACACCTTTTAGATTAATATCAACCAAAAGACTGATATAATAGGATTCTATTTATTTTTTTATTGGGCATATTGGGTTCGAACCAATAAATTGCGGATTCAGAGTCCGCTGCCTTACCATTTGGCGAATGCCCACTAACAATAAAACTAACAGTAAAATGTTATAAAAAAAACGCTCCAATGTCAATAGTATTCCTGATATAACCACTTTTTAAGCCGAAAAAAAGACCATTCAGTTATACATTAGCCAAAATGGTCTCACTAATACTATTTATTTTCAGCTACTTTAGTTACCTTAGCTTTAAAAGCGGGCTTTTTTACTTCAGCTTGTTCCATGTCATTTTCTAGAATATTAATAGCATGATCCAATGATTCGAAAGATTCATTATTTAGTAGCTCAATGATAGGACTTAATCGTTCAAATTCATTTGAGAAAAGTCCTTTATTGATTTGTTCATTATTAATGCGTTTTAATTTTAAGTTAAAGTCCATCAATGCATTAATGCGAATTTTTGTATTGTCCAATTCACACAATAGATCATCGATTTTATCCATATCATAAGTTCTACTTAGTTTATCTGTATTATTCATAACAATACACTCCTTGTTTTATTTCTTGTAACTGGTTATACCAAATCTCTCTGACAACTATCATTCTAACGGCTTTGCCTAGAAAAGATAGTCTATTATCCAGAATGTACATATTATTTTTAGATAAAATGATACTGATTTTTTTGTACAATTAATTTGATTTTGATACAAATATTCTTATAATATATCATCCTAATATATTATTTTATATTCAAATTATTTTCAGAAAGTATATAGATATGTTACACTAATCTAGTTTTGCGAGAAACTTTCACAAATAGAGGAGATATCAATTTTTACATGCACTTATCAACTATCGAAAAAAGAAATTATTTAATTGGCTTTCTTTTTATTATTTTCATGGTTTCGATTGCGACCTCCTTAAATGATTTAGAAATTATTCTACCAGAAATCGGTGCTTTGACCGCCGGTACTTGGATTTACCAAAACGATGGCTGGATTCACCAACCTGTCAAAATTTTCTTGGCACCTTCAGGAACAGCTATTATCGGTTTCTTAGTTAATCAACTGTCAATCGGCTATGCACAAAAAGTCTTAATTGGTCTATTATTAATGCTAGTTTTATTAAAAATCCTGCGATCAAATTTGGCACCTTCATTTGCAACGGGACTATTACCGATTATTATTAATGCAACCCACTGGTCTTTCATCGTCGCTATCCTACTATTTACACTAGCCTTAATGTGCGGCGTTTTCCTTCAAGGAAGCTACAGGGAAACTGCTCCTGACAAAGCTATCCAAAAACGACACATGATGATTTTTACAATTATGGCAATAATATGGGTCACAGCGGTTTGGTTCTTTGGATTTTCACAAATGGCTGCTATTCCACCTGTTATGGTCGTCTTCTTTGAAGTAATGCAAAAACCAAATTATCACTGGCGCATGGCTGCTAAGCACTTCATCGCATTAGTCGGTGCTGCCAGTATTGGTGTTTTCGTTCATACTTTCATCGCATCATGGATTATTTCAGCATTGATTGCTATGCCATTAGTTTTCATACTCTTACAAATACTAAGAATTAAATTACCAGCTGCCTTTGCTTTTCCACTTTTAGCATTAGTTTTACCTAAATCAATGTTTCATATGTTGCCAATCACCGCAATTTTAGCATCAACTTTCTTTTTAGGTTCGATTGTCGTCTTGAAAAAAATTAAGCCAATTTTACAAACAAAAACTGAATAGTCATAAAAACATCCCTGAATCTACTCAGAGATGTTTTTTTATGCAGTTTCTAATAGGTTAATCAAACAATTAGTAATGTATTGTGCATCTTTCTTCACATCATTTAGTGGTAATTTATTTACTAATTCCTTAGTAGGATTAAAGAAAACAATTTCTTCGTTCAAAGCCTTACCCACCGGAAGTTCCATATCTAAACCAGTTTTCTTAACTCGACGATATTCAATATTTCGAACACGTAAGACAGTTTCTTTCAAAATATAATTTTGAACGTTTTCAAAACTAGTCTTATCACCATAATTTTGATAAATTTTCTTCAATTTTTGTAATAAAACAATATTATTATTCATAGCATCATCTCTCCCAATTTGTATATTACATTTTTAATTTTATACTATTGAGAGTTTTATTCCGCATTGTAACTGAATAAAATAATAGATTTCAGATTCTTTATTCGAAACTTATTTATCAATTAAACCTAACTCTTTTGGATCAAAGCCACGATCAACTAAGTCATTAAATTCTTTTTTTAATTCCGGTCTCGTTTCAGTAGTACCAGGAATGTAGTTAGCATCTTCAGTGCCAGCAGCTAAGGCATGTTTGTAATACCATTTTTTCCAACGCAAAAAATCTAACGTGTGTTGTAATGCGGCCATCTGGTCTTCCAAATCTGTTTCTTGTTCTGCCAAAAAGTCATAGCGTTCTTCAAGTGTCCTATCACCTGCCAAGCACAATTCAATAAACTTAGCTATGTGCTTAACTGGCAATCCGGCTTCTTTCATACAGCTGATTGTTTCTAAATAGTTGAAATCTGCGTCTTTAAAAACACGACGACCACTTTCATCTCGATCAACAAAAGGCAATAAACCTTCTTTATCATAATAACGCAATGTATAAGTACTGATATTTAACTTCTCGGCAACTTGCCCAATGGAATATAACATAATTATTCTCGCTTTCTTATTAACAGCTGTTCTAACTTTAAGCGTATTATTGTTTAAATACAATTAAAATAAATTTTCTTATGTATTTCTCTTGACTTAGACCTAACTCTAACTTCTATATTAGTAATCGTTGAAGCAAGACAAAATACTAAGGAGTATATAATATGAAAACAATAAAACTTGGCAATAGCCAAATAAACGTATCCGCAACAGCTTTAGGAATCATGCGTATGGTACGTTTGGATACGAAAGATGCTACTAACGTACTTGAAAATGTTCATGATAAAGGTATTAATTTCATCGATTCAGCCGACATTTATGGCAACGGCGATTCGGAAAGAATTTTTGGAAAAGCCTTCAAGCAATCTAGTTTAAAACGTGATGATTTCTTCATCCAATCTAAGGGTGGCATTGTTTTGGACCCTAAAAAGAGTTCAGGAGAATTAGTTTTTGGTCAAAGATACGATTTTTCTAAGCAGCATTTAATTGAGACCGTCGATAAAATCTTACAAAGAATGCAAATTGACTATTTAGACTCATTTTTGTTACATCGTCCCGATCCATTGATGGAACTTTCCGAAGTTGCTGATGCTTTTGACGAATTACAGGCTTCTGGTAAAGTAAGACATTTTGGAGTTTCCAACTTTAATCCAATGCAAGTTGAAATGCTACAGTCAGAACTCAATCAAAAACTAATGATCAATCAATTGCAATTCGGTGTCATGCATACGGGTCCAATTCAATTTGGTTTGCACACTAATATGCAAGACGACGCCAGCATCAATCG
Source organism: Companilactobacillus pabuli (assembly GCF_014058425.1). NCBI lineage: Bacteria > Bacillati > Bacillota > Bacilli > Lactobacillales > Lactobacillaceae > Companilactobacillus > Companilactobacillus pabuli. Next base: position 725,989 of record NZ_CP049366.1, on the reverse strand, counting down.
TGATGGCGAGATTATCGAATACTCAAGACTTCATAATATGACAATTCAAGCTTGGTCACCTTATCAATACGGTTTATTTGCAGGAACTTTCATTGATAATCCCAAGTTCCCTGAACTTAACAATAAATTACAAGAATTAGCAAACAAATATAAAGTTACCAAAAATGCTATCGCAACAGCCTGGATTTTGTGCCACCCTGCCAAAATGCAAGTAATTCTTGGTTCAATGAATCCTAAACACTTGGACGAAAGCATCGCCGGTACTGAGGTAACATTAACTCATCAAGAATGGTATGACGTATACTTCGCTGCTGGAAATGATTTGCCTTAATATACGAAAAAACACTCACAATCTTTTGTGAGTGTTTTTTTTATTCACCAGGATCGATACGATCAATAATCGCCCTAGCATCATCAGTTGTTTTAGTTTGCATCAAGTCATTTCGAATAGCAGAAGCGCCCTTCATACCACGAACGTAAATCTTGAAGAAACGTTGCAATGGAGCAAAATGTCCCGGAATTCCTTTAGCAACAAATTGGTCATACAAATCAAGTTGATAACGCAACAAATTCAACAATTCATGTTCAGAGTGATGTTTAGGAGTTTTTTCAAAGGCATAAGGATTCATGAAGATTCCTCGTCCTATCATAATCCCATCAACACCCGGATGAGCATTAGCCAAATCAATCCCAGCTTGATAATCAGCAATGTCACCATTGATTTGTAACAAAGTATCAGGAGCATATGTGTCACGCATTTGAACTAGATCATCAATCAATTCATAGTGAGCTGGCACTTTACTCATTTCTTCTCGAGTGCGCATGTGAACCGTTAAAACTGGAACTTGTTGCTTCAATAAGAACGGTATCCAAGTTTCATATTCGTGCACATCGCTGTAGCCAATTCTTGTTTTAACAGTCACTGGCAAGTCACTTTGACGGGCACCTTCAATGACCTCTTTAGCAGTATCAAAATGACGAATCAAATCACTACCACTATGGTTTTTGATAACGGCAATGTCTGGACAGCCCATGTTGATATCAATTGCTTCATAGCCTTGCTTCTCTACTTCTTTAGCAGCTTTGGCAAAGTCAATCTCCGAGTTACCCCACAATTGCACGATTGGCTTAGGATTTTCAGCTGGATCAATGTACAAACGACCCTTAGTAGTTTCTTTAGCTAACGGATGAGTGATACTCAAGGCATTAGTAAATTCAGTATAAAAATTATCTGGAGCTGCGGCTTTCATCACTACTCGACGAAAAACTGATCCCGTTACAGCCTCCATTGGTGCCAAACTAAAGAAAGGACGATTCTCATCTTTAGCTTTTTTGGCGATGCGATTCCAGTATGCTGACTGGGTCACATTCTCACTTCCTATCACAATAAATTACAATACTATCAACTATACCGAGTTTGGTCAGTTCATTGCAAGCTTTAAGTTTTAATTTGCAATTATATAATTATTTCTATATCATACTAAGCAGACTTTAGGAAATTAGGTGAAAACCATGGAATTATCAAACATCATGGCTTGTATGCCTGCAAATGATGAAGGACGTTTTTCAGCAAAATAAAATTTAGGAGTCTAAAATGAAAAACGTCCGCAATACCGTACCATCTATTCTATTAATTATCGTTCTGGTAGGTTTTCCACAAATCAGTGAATCAATTTTCACACCTGTCCTGCCACAACTTAGTACCAATATGAACGTATCAGCTTCTACAGCTCAACTCACCATGAGCATTTATTTTATTGCTTTTGCCCTAGGAGTATTTTTCTGGGGACAGCTGTCAGACAAAATTGGTCGTCGAAAAGCTATGAATTTAGGCATCATTGTCTATCTACTTGGAAACATTGGCTTATATTTCAGTCCCACATTTAAACTTTTATTAGTTTCCCGATTTATCCAAGCTCTTGGTAGCAGTGTCGGTTCAGTCGTCACTCAAACTATTATGCGTGAAAGTTTTGATGGCATTAAAGGTACTCAAGTGTTTTCCAAAGTTGGTGCTGCAATGGCTTTATCACCAGCTTTTGGTCCTCTGATTGGTGGTGCCATTGAAACTTACTTGGGTTATAAAAATGTCTTCAGTGGCTTGATCATGATGGCCATTTTAGTTTTGCTATACAGCTATACTCGCTTACCTGAAACAAGAGATATCAACAAAATCAAACGAATTTCACTATTAAAAGTTACAAACAAGCTCCTTCAAGATCCAATTGTTTGGAGTTATGGTATTTTGATTGGTGGCATCAATGGAATCCTCTTTGGCTACTATTCAGAAGCACCCTTTATCTTTATAGAACATTTCGGCTTTTCATCAGTCAAGTATGGTTCTCTAGGTCTAACTATAGCTTTAGCTAGTTTAATCGGTGCTTTTATCGTTAATGTTTCTGTCAAATACATCAAGTCTGAAACAATTGCCTTATTAGGATTAGCTTTCAGTGTGATATCTGCATTATTATTGTTAATAAGTCTACAATTTGATCAAGTTTACTTAATGATAATTGGTTTTTTCTTAATTTTTTTAGGCTTGAACACGACTTTACCAATTACTTTGAATTTAGCTCTAAAAGGCTACGAAGAAATTATTGGTAGTGCCAGTGGGATTTTTAGTCTCGGCTATTATTTAATTGTCAGCTTACTAACATATCTTGTTAGCTTTATTCACAACGGAACAATTTATGCTTTACCGAGTTTCATCTTAGTAACCAGCTTAATTATGCTAATAATTTACTTGCCAATCGGTTTAAAAAAGAAATAATCTTATAAGCTATTGAACTGAACCCCATAAGTTGGAGTAATCCAAACTTATGAGGTTCTTTTTATGTTTTCAAAAGAAATTAAAATTAAGGTAGTTCTTGATTATCTTTCAGGCAAAAGCTACACGTCTATCACTAGAAAGTACGGTATCAAAGGTTCCGCAACTATTTATCATTGGGTACGTTTGTTCAAAGAATTTGGAGTCGAAGGGCTCGCCAACAATTACTCAAAGACTTTCTATGATTATTCGTTTAAAATCAAAGTAATAACTTGGCGAGTCGATCATAGAGCATCATATCCAGTAACTGCTAAAAGATATAAGATCCGTAATCCTACGACAATCTGGCAATGGGAACGAGATCTTGAATCGGGTCGCCTAAAACCAAATGATAGGCGGCCTGGGAAAATGACTGATAAAAAACCACGTACGGCAGAAGAACTTAAACATTTAGAAGAAGAGAATCGTCGGCTTAAGATACGGGTAGCTTACTTGGAAAAATTGCATGCCTTAACTCAGAAGAAGAAAAACTCTCAAATCAAGAAAAAGCACAAATAATAAATGAGTTAAGGCAAGAATTCAACGAACCCTTGGCAATCATATTAGAAGTCACAAACATGTCCAGTAGTAGTTACCATTATTCACAGAGCCATTCTTACAAGTCATATCCAGAAGAGCTAGTGTCTGAAATCAAATCAATTCGTACAGAGTATAAAGACTATGGATATCGCAGTGTAACAATGGAACTTCATAACCGTGGGATCAAGGCCAATCATAAATTAGTTCTTAAAATAATGAACAAACACGGACTCCTTTGTCATGCCTTTGATAGAAAAACTAGAAAATATAATTCTTATAAAGGAAATGTTGGCAAAAGAGCCAAGAACAAACTAAACAGAAGGTTTATTACCGATAGACCCTTTCAGAAGATCACTACCGATGTTACTGAACTTCGCTGGGGTAATGGGACCACATCAGAAAGAGCATATTTTACGGCATTCATGGATATGTACAGTGATGAGGTCATCAGTTGGAATATAAGTCTTCATCCTAACGTCGAATTCGTTACAGATACATTAGATGTGTTGATTGAGAGGCTGCCAGAATTGCCTTACCGAATGACGATACATTCTGATCAAGGATTTCAGTATCAAAACTATGAATATGTATCTAGACTAAAGAAAAATCGCATCATCCAAAGCATGAGTCGCAAAGCGACATGCCTGGATAATGCGATAATGGAAAGTTTCTTTCACATTTTAAAAGTAGGTACTGTACATAACAATGAATATAGCTCCTATGAACATTTGAAAGAAGAGATATCCAAATATATCTACTACTACAACAATAAACGAATAAAAGCAAAATTGGCCGGAAAGACCCCGATAGAATATCGAAATCTTTCCGACCAACTTATTGCTTAAAATAAACTCCAATTAATGGGGTTCACTTCATATCGCAATTTGCGGTAGCTTTTTTAGATTTGCATTGTAAGCGTATTAATGAAATACTAAAAACATAATCTTTAAGGGGGCTAATTATGGTCGAACTATATATCGTAAGACATGGTGAAACTGATACTAACTATACTGGTAAAATCAACGGTTCAGCAACTGACTTGAGCTTGAATGAAACTGGTAAAAAACAAGTTGAACATTTAAAAGAACATCTTAACATCAACGATTTTGATGAAATTTATGCCAGTCCATTAAAACGTGCACAAGAAACTGCTGCTATCTTGAATCAAGATACTTTAGAAATTCAAACTGACAAACGCTTAAGAGAAATAAATTATGGCTCATGGGACGGACTCTTGGCTGACGACGTTCACGAAAAGTATCCTAACTGTTTTGACGAAAATGGCTATCTAACTAAAAATTATTCAGACTATTCACAAAACGCTGAAACTTATCAATCAGTGCTAGATCGTTTACAATCATTCATTGATGATATGCGTGATAAGGGCAACAAAAAGATTTTAGTTGTCTGCCACGGTTTCGTTACTCGTTCTTTCGTACAACTAGTTACCGAAACACCAGACATTGAAGATATTTTGGAACCAATCAATGCTTCAGTAACTCAAATTAAAATTTCCAACAAAACTGGTCGTACTTATTTAGGCTATTATGGACGACTAGAAAACATCTAAGTTTAAAAATGAAGACACAAAAAAAGCACTAGGTGACCACACCCAGTGCTTTTTTGGATACGGAATAACCGAGAATAGTCATCCCTTGTTTGATGTATCAGACATATTATAACAGTAAATGATAATCATTTCAGCATTTTTTTGAAACTAAACATTAGCCTAACACTTTAAAAAAAAGTAATATATAATGATGTAGTTAATTTTTTTCAAATAGTAAGGAAGTAATTAAACGTGACAAAATCAACTTTCTGGCCGGATATTGCCGCCAAAGCTAAATCAGAAAATCGCCCTTTTTTCACAATGGCACCTATGGAAGCCGTCAGCAACACTGTTTTTCGACAAGTAATTGCTAAAGCTTATGCTCCAGATACTTTTTTCAGTGAATTCGTCTATGCTAAAGGTATCACTGATCCAACAACGAAATTCCCTGTTGACGGACGTTTATATGTTGATAAAACTGAATCAAAGAAACCCGTCGTTCAATTGTGGGGTAACGTTGCTGAAGACTTTGAATCTGCTGGTCAAGCTATTCAATCACAAGGCTTTCCCGCAATCGATATCAACACTGGTTGTCCTGATAAAACTGTTATCAAAAATCACGGTGGCAGCGACTTAATCAGACATCACGATGACCTAGTAAAAATTGTCGATGCCGCCAAAAATACCGACCTTGCTGTTAGTATCAAAACCCGTCTTGGTTATAGTAAAGCCGAAGAATTCAAAGAATGGATTCCCTTCTTGTTAGAGCAACACGTTGATCTATTGACGATTCATTTACGTAGCAAGATGGAAATGAGTAAAGTCCCAGCTCATTTTGAAGTTATCGACGATATTATCAAAATGCGCAACGAAATCGCTCCAGAAACTCTCATCCAAATCAACGGTGATGTCGAAGATTTCCAAGCAGGATTAAAACTAGCTCAAGAACATCCCGGACTAGATGGAATCATGATTGGTCGTGGTGTTTTCCACAATCCTTTCGCCTTTGAACCAGTTCCTAAGGAACACTCACTAGATGAATTATTGGGACTTTTGAGAATGCAACTAGACTTATTCGATAAATTTGCCACTCACTACGACGTACCACGGTTCCCTTCTTTAAAACGTTTCTTTAAAATCTACGCTCGTCCAGAATTGGGCGCTACTGATTTGAGAAATGAAATGTTACAAGCAAACTCAACTGACGAAGTTAGAGAGATTTTAGATGATTTTCAAAATAAATAAATTCCTCCGTTTCATGAAACATCACTTTAATTGACTTGTATTTTTCCTTGATTTACATTATGTATAGTTTAGAAATTGACTTTTGTCCAATGAACTGAAGACAAAAAAAGCTGTATATTGAAAGGAAGTCAATTTTATTGCAGAGGGTAAGTTCAGAGAAAGTCGAAAAAATTGGGACAATAGCCAGTATGATGTCCGTGTTAATGTATGTTTCATACGTTCCACAAATTATATCAAATTTATCTGGAAGTAAAGGCAACCCTATCCAACCATTAGTTGCCTTTATAAACTGTACTATTTGGACGGCCTATGGCTTATTAAAGAAAAAAAAGGACTGGCCAATTATTTGGGCCAATGTTCCCGGAATTTTTCTAGGTGCTGCAACATTTATCACCGCAATTTTTAACTTTAATTAAACAAAAACTCTATTAGATGCTTTGAAACATCTAATAGAGTTTTTTTAGTCTTTCAATAAATTATGTTTAACTAGATAATCGTGAGCTACAACACTAGCTTTTTTATTCTTAACTGAAACTTGATAATTCATCTTCTGCATATCTTCAGCTGAAATTTTACCAGCTAACTTATTCAAGCTCTTCACTACCTTAGGATTCTTCTTAGCAAAATCACTATTCATCAAAGGAGCACCTTGATATGGTGGGAAGAAATGCTTATCATCTTTCAAAACGACCAAATGATATTGTTGAACTTGCGGATCAGTCGTATAACCATCAACCAAGTTGACACGTTTATGGGCAATCGCCTTATAACGCAAACTTGGTTCCATCCGGTTGATTGAAGCAAAGTTCAAATTGTACTTCTTCTTTAGGCCTAAATAACCATCTGGTTGATTTGAGAAGTCTGGATCAAAAGCCGCTTTGACCTTATCGTTGACACGCTCTAAATCACTCAACTTGGTTACATTGTATTTTTCTGAGAATTCTTTAGTAACCGCCAAATCATATCCATTTTCATATTCCATTGGTTTCAAGAAAGCCATGTTTTCTTCCTTAGACAATTTATTTTTAGCAAGTTTGTAAGTTGTCTTCGGATTCTTTGGCGTTGGTTTGTCGTAATTGACTAAAGCTTCCAAAACCGTTCCTGTAAATTCTGGATAAATATCGATTTGATTTTTCTTCAAGGCTTTAAATAAGAATGTCGTACCACCAAAATTAGGTTTTAAAGTAATGTTGGCATTTGGCTGATCTTGTTTGATCAAATCCTTATACATATTCATCAGAATTTCTGGTTCACTACCGAGTTTTCCAGCAATCGTAATATTCACTGGTTGAGGCTTAACTGCTTGATATACTCGACTACCACCGATACCTAGCAAGAACAACAGAATAACGATTCCGCCACCATAAATACGTTTTTTTGATGAACCCATATACTTCAATAATCCACTGAAAATAAAGGCCAACAATGCTGATAAAACACCACCAATGACCAAATAGTAGTTATTGTTTTGTTGAATTCCTAGCATGATGTAATCACCTAAGCCACCAGCACCAATGAAGGCAGCTAAAGTGGCAGTACCAATAATCATAACTAAGGCAATTCTAATTCCAGAAATTATCATTGGTAAAGCTAATGGAAATTCCAATCGTTGCAATCTTTTCCATTTCGATAAACCAAAGGCCACTGCCGCTTCCTCTAGATTAGGATCAATGTTAGTTAAACCAGAATAAGTATTTTGATACAACGGCATAATAGCATACATTGTCAAAGCCACTACCGCCGGCACTGTACCAATACCCACAATAGGAATTAATAATCCTAACAAAGCAAGACTAGGAATAGTCTGAATAATTCCGGCAATTTGTAAACCAATTTCACCAAAGCGACGATGATTTCGTAATAATATTGCTAATGGAATTGCAATCAACATCGCAATCAACAAAGAAATAAATGAAATTTCAATATGTTGATACAAGGCTTTTAAAATTTCCCCTCGTTGATCAACAATCGTCTGCATCAATACTTGCATTAACGACTACCCCCTTCTTGACCCAAATAGGCAATCAATTCTTGAGCAGTCATTGAATACCCCTTATTTTGATATTGAAAATCAAATTTACTAACATCTTTCAGCTGATTCATCAATTGCTTAAATTCATTAACAACTGGTAATTTATCGCTAAGTGGAATTTCTCTTAATAAGCCCGACTCAATCAAAAAGTCCATATCCCACCAATGTGGTGTCTTCGTATCGAAAAATTGGCGAACAAAATCAGTTGCTGGATTTTGCATAATGTCGTGTGGCGTCCCAACTTGTTGAACGACACCTTTATTTAACACGGCAATTCGTTGGCCCATTCGCAAAGCTTCTTGCATATCGTGAGTAACAAAGACAATTGTTGTCTGATATTGTTGATGTAATTTTAAGACCAAATCTTGTGATTTTCTTCTTAAAACTGGATCCAAAGCACTGAATGACTCATCCATCAAAATCAAACTTGGTTCTGTTGCTAAGGCTCGAATAATGGCGACACGCTGTTGTTGTCCACCTGACAATTCTGAAGGCATTCTCTTAGCATACTTTTTAGGATCTAATTCCACAGACTCCAATAATTCAGCCGCCCTTTGGTGCCGTTTGGCTTTAGAAATCCCCTTTTGTTCCAATTGAATGGCAATATTATCTTCAACATTTAGGTTTGGAAACAGACTACTATCTTGTAAAACGTAGCCCATGTCCAGACGTAATTTTTGAACGTCATAATCTTTTATTTTACGATTGGCAAAATAAACATCCCCGTCAGTCGGCACAGTCAATTGATTAAGCATTCTCAATAAAGTAGTTTTACCACTACCACTCGGACCAACGAGAACAAACAATTCACCGTCGTTGATTGTTAAATTGATATCATGCAAAATCGTATTTTGGCCGTACTTCATCCCGACATTCTTATAAGTTATCAATTTATTTCCCCTCTCTATTAACTTACTTTAATAATAATTATCTTCTGACTTTTAGACAAAAGATTAGCACAGTAATATTTCTGTATTTGCTGCTACCGCCTATTTACCAATAATTCATCATATAATATAGTTATCTTAATGGGGGAACAACATGGACAACATTGATCAAAGAATACTCAAAGAATTAAATCGCAATTGTCGCATCACTAAAACTGAATTAGCCAAAATCGTCAATATGACTCCTCCAGCCGTGAATACTCGTATCGAGCAGTTAGAAGCTGAAGGCATCATCAAGCGTTACACGATTGAAGTTGATTTAGACAAAATGGGCTATACGCATCAAGTATTTATCGAAACACAAATGGAATACTATAGTCACGAAAAATACTTACAATTCATCCATTCTCAAAGAAATTTCATTCGTCATCACTACAAAATATCTGGCGAAATGAATTACATGATTCATGGCGCTTTTCGTTCCAATAATGAATTAAATACATTTTTAGAAAAATTAAACAAATATGCCAATTGCAAAGTTTTAGATGTTATTTCTGAATTAATTTAAGCAACTAAATAAGTTTAATCGAATCTCATTTAATTCTACATACATAAAATAAAGTATTTTCATCGAATATTTTATTTTTTTAAGCAAATCAAAAAGGCTTCATAATCATTAGATTAACTATCGATTATGAGGCCTCTTCTTATGGTAAGACTACAACTTTACCAGGTTTAATTTGATTTTCTAAAAATTCGTGTGCCTCAGGAAGTTGCTTCAATGAGAAAACTTTAACTGGATGAACATCGACGTCTTTATCAGAAATCAATTTCAATAAATCGTTCAACTGACCTTCGTCAATTACGTAGCTGGCAAAAGATGTCATATAACGATCATTGGGAATGGCTGTGACAGGATCAAAGTGGTCAATATCCCAAACTCCACCCATATCACCAGTAATACTGGCAATACCGAATGGTTTCAAATTATTCATGGAATCTAGGGCAGTTGCTGCACCGATTAAATCAAAGATTCGGTCAACTTGTTGATCCATTTGCAATTTCTGATGGTCATCCAAGACAAAACCATCGTAGCCTAATTGAAGGATTTCTTCTTTAGCAGCTGCTTTTCTAGACGTGCCCAAAACTTTAATATTAGGATTGATCGCTTTAGCTAATTTCAAACCCGCTATTCCGACGCCACTAGTTCCTCCACGAATCAATAATGAATCAGCTTTGTCGATTTGAAGTTGTAATAATGCTCGATAAGCAGTGTGAAAAGTTTCTGGAATAGCTGCCAAATCTTCCCAAGGAATATCCGTTGTAACTGGATGAATTATTTCATTTGGCAACAGTGCATATTCAGCGTAACTACCGTCAAAATCACGTCCCATTTCACCGTTCATAGCGATAATCTTTTGTCCTACTGGTAAACGCTTGGCATCAGTAGTTTTTTCAATAACTCCGACACATTCGATACCCAAAATTCGTGGGAACTTGACTGAAGGAGATTTTCCTTGTCGAGTAAAAATTTCAGAGTGAATGATTCCAAATCCCTTAATTTTTACCAATGACCAACCAGTTTTTACCTCTGGTGTTGGAACTTCTTTATATTCCAACACTTCAGGACCACCAGCTTTAGAAACGACGACTGCTTTCATAAATTATTACCACCCTTTCTCTATTGACCTGCTGAAAATACGCCAAATTGATGACCAGTACTATCATTTAATCTGGCAAAAGTTAAACCTGTCTTATCAGTAACAGGACCCCAAATAACGGTTGCTCCATTATCCTTGGCCGCTTTAATTGCCTTATCAACATCACTTACTAAAGTATAGAATGTTGAATATTCAGCAATTTTACCAGCTGTACCCAAAATACCACCGGTTGGATATTCATTGCCTGGTTCAATAATATTATAATATTCATTTTCCATATCTGTATATTCTTGAAACTTCCAACCAAACATCTTACTATAAAAATCCATTGTTTCTTGAGGATGATCTGTTCCAATCTCAAACCAATTTACGTTATTGTTGTTCATATTAAAATTCCTTCTTTCTTAACTGTCTAAAACAGTTTAAGACAAAAGTTTTAATAACCGAATACATAAAATAAAGTATTCTAGTAAAATATTTTATTTTTTAAAGTAAAAAAGAACCCGGAAAAATTAAGGTTCTTTCTTAAGTTGGGTTGGTGTTAAGCTGCCGTCGTCCGTTCTGCTTTGTGGATGCTGGAACGTACTGGGCACAACTTTAAGTCAATTCCAGAACCGGGAACTGTCTTAAAGCTTGGCCTTTCACTAAGCAACAAGTTGCTAAGTGAAATTTCAGTACTGAGCATCCACAAAGCTGCCACTCCCGACTAGATAACGTCTTTTATTGTTTATTTCAAATGATTCTGAGTCAAAAATAGCATCTATTCAGAAATAGTCGCTTACTATGTGTGTGTGCGACTATTATCTGAATAGATGCTTTATTTGTTTGATTCCATAAAAATAGAAACCACAATCTAGTCCGGAATAGCAAAGAAAATTGGCTCAGTAGTGAAATTATTCTTAGCAACTTGTTGCTTAGAATAAGGCCGAGTTTTGAGATTTTGCGTACTTTGCAAAAGCTCAAAATCGTGCCCACTACGTTCCAGCCAAATTTTCTTTGCTATGGAGGACGGAATCCTAAACTAGCTTAACTTAATAAAGAACCCAGAAAAATTAATTTCTGAGTTCTTTATTTATTATCTATTAAAATTCAGCGTTACCAGGTGTTCTTGGGTAAGCAATGACATCTCTGATATTTTCCATACCTGTAATGTACATAACTAATCTTTCAAAACCGATACCGAAACCTGAGTGAACTGTACCACCGTACTTACGTAATTCTAAGTACCACTTGTAGTCTTCTTCGTTCATATCAAGTTCAGCCATTCTAGCTTCTAGTTTGTCCAAACGTTCCTCACGTTGTGAACCACCAATCAATTCACCAATTTCGGGAACTAACAAGTCAGCTGCAGCAACGGTTTTACCATCGTCATTAGCACGCATGTAGAAGGCCTTGAAATCTTTAGGATAATCAGTAATAAAGACAGGCTTCTTGTAAACTTGTTCTGATAGATAACGTTCGTGTTCAGAATCAAGATCTAGTCCCCAGTAAGGTTTAACTTCAAATTCAACGTCTGTAGCTTTTTCTAGGATGTCGATGGCATCTGTATAAGTTACGTGAGCAAATTCTTCGTTAGCTGTAGCTTTTAGACGGTCGATCAAAGTGTTATCAACATTTTCATTCAAGAATTCTAGTTCTTCTTTAGCATGGTCCATTACGTAGTTGATAACGTACTTCAATAATGCTTCAGAACAATTCATTTCATCTTTCAAATCGGCGAAAGCAAGTTCTGGTTCAATCATCCAGAATTCTGAAGCGTGACGACCTGTATGTGAATTTTCAGCTCTAAATGTAGGACCGAATGTATAAACGTTTCTAAATGCCAAAGCGAATGGTTCAACTTCTAGTTGTCCAGAAACAGTTAAGTTAGTTTCCTTCTTGAAGAAATCTTGGCTGTAATCAACCTTGCCATCGTCTGTCTTAGGAACGTTGTTCATATCCAAAGTTGTAACTTCAAACATTTCACCGGCACCTTCAGCATCAGAACTAGTGATGATTGGTGTGTGAACGTAAACAAAGTCATTGTGTTGCAAGTATTCGTGGATAGCAAAAGCAGCTAGTGAACGAATTCTAAAGACTGAGTAGAAAGTATTAGTTCTTGGACGCAAGTGAGCTACTGTTCTCATAAATTCATATGAGTGAGCTTTCTTTTGCAATGGATAATCAGAGTCTGAAGATCCTTCTTCAATTACTTCTGTAGCATGGATTTCAAATGGTTGTTGAGCTTTAGGTGTCAAAGCTAATTCACCAACAACTTTGATAGTTGTACTGATTGGGTACTTAACTACTTCGGCATAGTTTTCCATGTCGCTAGTCATAACAACTTGCACATTCTTGAAGAATGAACCATCGTTTAATTCGATAAAGCCAACTCTCTTTGAACCTCTGATTGTACGAATCCAACCAGAAACAGTGATCTTGTCACCGTCAGCAAATTCTTTTTTGTATAAATCTTTAACCAAAACGTTTTGCATTGTTTTCTCCTTTTAAAATCCAGAATACTATAAACTAAAAAAAGATCCTCCATCCCTAATAAAAGGGACGAAAGATCTTTTCCGCGGTACCACCCAAGTTTTTTTAAAAAAACACCTCAAAGTACATAAATATACTCTCCAATTGTAACGCATTGGGTCACGTCTGTACCTACTCTACTTTTAAAGACGCATTTCAGCCAGAAATAACGAAGATGTTTTTCCTATATACCGACACGTTAAGTTTTCACTTGCCTTAACTCCCTGTGGATAAAGTATACAGTACTCCTTCTTCTAATATTATTCATATTGATTTTCTTAAATGTAGCATATTTTCATACCAAATGTAAAGTACAATAGAGAAGTATTTATAAGGGAGGATTTTATGAAGAAAAAAGTATGGAAATGGCTACTAGGGATTTTAATCGTTCTACTGGCAGTTATTTCAATAATGGTCATCGTGGTTAAAAATAAAGAGTATCAACCAAGCAAAACAGCTGTCTCTACTTCACAAGAAGCTTCAATCGTAGATAATGTTATTCGTTTTGAAGGCGACAATAACAAACCCAAAGTAATTTTTTATCCAGGAGCCTTAGTCGAACCAGCAAGCTACAGTATTTGGGCTCAAAAAGTAGCACAAGCCGGCTATTCAGTCTACATCGTCCACTTCCCACTCGATCTAGCTGTTTTAAATAGTAACGCTGCTAATAAAATTTCTAAGAGCAATGGTTACATTATCGGTGGACACTCACTCGGCGGAACAATGGCAGCCAAGTACGCCAAAAATAATCCTAAGGATCTCAAAGGGATTTTCTTTTTAGCAAGTTATCCTGAAAACAAAACTGATTTACATGAAATAAATGTACCAGTTCTCTCACTAACTGCTACTAAAGACGGGGTTTTGAACCATACCAATTACCAGAAAACTAAAAAACTACTACCAAACAATACAATTTATGAACAAATAAAAGGTGGTAATCATGCTGGTTTTGGTTGCTATGGCAAGCAAAGCGGCGATAATACCGCATCTATCAGTAATGCAAAACAGCAAAATATTATAAGCACACTTTTAATAAATTGGTTAAATAGCTCAATTAGTGAATAAATTAAAACGTTTTCATAATTTTCCACAAAAGCGCATACATTTTTGTTATACTAACATTAATCGTTACAATTTTTGGGGGAATTATGACAGTCTTATTTAATGAAAAAATAAATTTAACTGAGGATGCAACTGGATTTATCAATAAATATATCGACTATGTCAAAGAACTCAATCATAAGGATCTCTTTGAGGGATTAAAAGATAAACAAATTCTCAAGAACAAGTTCATCTTTAAAATGTACCAATTAGAAAATTTGGATTCAGCCATGGTCGACATCCACATTGCAAATAATCGTGTTTATGTTTTAGCAAGTGTCTGGACTTCAAAAGTCACTACAATTGGCTCAATTCCTCTCACACCTAAACTAAAAATAGCTTTATCAAATAATTATTATCCAAAATTAAGTATCACTGGTGGCTTTTTCAAACAAGTCGTACCGGATGAATTCGATAAGGACAAAATTGTTGATGGCTTCGATCCATATCAACTAACTCTAGAAATTCACAAAGCTGATATGACTGTCTACAAGTCGCAAAAAATTGACTCAATCTATCACGCTACTTTTAAGACCGAAAATAGTCTAATTACCGTATCGAAAAACCTCATGCGTTGCTTTGCAATTTTTGGATTACTACTAGGTTTGGGATTTATGTTTCTAGGTTTCATGCTAACTGGTTTATTAGTTATCATTGCCTTCTTCGGTGTAAATTCTTATACCTTAATAATTGCTGATACGCATATGCAGACACGACCACAACGTCAAAGAATTAGTTAATACATAATTTATGTAAAAACCTCATAAAAATGTTGATAAATGCATTTTTATGAGGTTTTTTGGCGTGTTTTATAGTATTATTATGATAAATATTCCTAATGATTCGCTAATCACGAACAATAAGGAATTATGAAAGGCGGTACACCTTTGGAAAAAAAGTCATTAAATAGAAGTCTATCTTCACGACAAATGCAAATGATTGCTTTGGGTGGAACAATCGGCGTTGGTTTATTCATGGGTTCAGCTTCTACTATCAAATGGACAGGTCCTTCGGTTTTAATCGCATATGCTATTGCTGGTTTGATTTTGTACATGGTTATGCGTGCTCTAGGTGAAATGA
Organism: Companilactobacillus pabuli; assembly: GCF_014058425.1. Classification (NCBI taxonomy): domain Bacteria; kingdom Bacillati; phylum Bacillota; class Bacilli; order Lactobacillales; family Lactobacillaceae; genus Companilactobacillus; species Companilactobacillus pabuli. Next base: position 710,580 of record NZ_CP049366.1, on the reverse strand, counting down.
TTTACACAGATCCATCTACAGGTTCTTTTGCAAAATTTGGCTCCGAATACATTCATCCAGTTATTGGTTATTTAACAGCTTGGAGTAACGTCTTTCAATGGCTTGTCGTTGGTATTTCTGAAGTGATTGCTGTTGGGACTTACCTTGAATTTTGGTGGCCCAATTTGCCACAATGGCTCGTTGGAGTTGTCGTTGTCGCTACTCTTTGTCTAGCCAATTTAACTTCTGTTAAAGCTTATGGTGAAATGGAATTTTGGTTCTCACTGATCAAAGTTATCACCATTATTTTTATGATCATTATGGGACTTTTAGTTATCTTATTCGGTCTTGGTAACAATGGACATCCTGTTGGTATCAGCAACCTTTGGACTAACGGTGGCTTCTTCACAGGTGGTTTGAAGGGATTCATTTTTGCCCTTTCAATCGTTGTCGCCTCTTATCAAGGTATCGAAGTCATTGGTATCACTGCCGGTGAAGCAGAAAATCCTCAAAGTAGTATCGTACACGCGATTCGGACCATCGTCGGAAGAATTTTGATTTTTTATATTGGTGCAATTTTTGTTATCATTTCAATTTATCCTTGGAACAAATTAGGTACAATGGGCTCTCCCTTTACCGAAACTTTTGCCAAAGTCGGAATTACCTTCGCAGCTGAAATCATCAATTTCGTTGTTTTAACAGCAGCGCTTTCTGGATGTAACTCAGGTATGTTCAGTGCCAGTCGGATGCTATACACATTAGGATTGGAAAACAATTTACCAAAATCATTCAAGAAAATTTCTAAAGCCGGTGTTCCTTATATCGCCGTTATCACTATTTCACTAGGTATTTTAATTGGTTTGATCATTAACTTCTTACTTCCCGTCTTATTCCACACCTCTAGCGATGTCTTCGTAGTTGTCTACAGTTCCAGTGTCTTACCAGGTATGGTGCCTTGGTTCGTTATTTTATTCAGTGAACTTCATTTCAGAAGACTCAACAAAGATAAGATGAAGAACCATCCTTTCAAAATGCCCTTTTATCCTCTCAGCAATTACTTAGCTATTGCTGCGTTATTAGTAATTTTAGTCTTCATGTTCTTAAATCCAGAAACGACCGTTTCACTGTCGATTGGTGTTGTTTTCTTGGTATTCATGACTTGTTTCTACTTTATTCGTGAAAGATTTCAAGCGCACAAGGCAAAATAAAAAACTTTGACTTAAAGTTCTTTATTAAATTAGGTTAGTTTAGGATTCTATATCTTTATGACCAAACAAATAAGCATCAATTCAGATAAATAGTTAATCGACTATATATCTGAATTGATGCAATTTTTTATTTACTTAAGAAAGAATTTTTTAAATAGTCAAAGTTTTTTCATTACAAAATAGAATCTAGATATACTATTTTTTATAAATCCCTTTATCCTTAATATACCAAGCTACGTCATCAGGAACGTAATATTTCAACGACTTACCTTCACGAACTCGTTGCCTTATCACGGTTGAACTGATTTCAATCACTGGTGTATTGACCCACATGGTTGGATATTGGGATTTTTTTTCGTAGCCTTTACGACAGACTCCGACAAAGTGAACTTCTTTAACCAATTCATCGATGTGCGACCATTTAGATAAACTCTCAACAATGTCGTAACCGACAATTAAATAGTACTCAGTATTAGGGTTGCGTTCCTTTAGCCGTTTAATCGTTTCATAAGTGTAACTGACCCCACCTAAGTCAATATCAGTCATATCAAGTTGAAAGTTAGGATTATCTCTAATGCCGTATTTGATCATATTGATACGATCATCAACGCTGACTTTAGGAATGTAGCGACTAACTCCACGATGTGGTGGCACTTTACTAGGAATAAATAAAATCTTATCCAAATTTAACTGTTCAAAAACTTGTTGAGCAATCATCAAATGTCCATTGTGAATTGGATTGAATGAACCACTGAGAATGCCGACATGCTTCTTTTTAAAATTAAAATCTAATTGCGGTTGGACCTTCGTTCTAGTTAAAACTGCTCCAGCTGTATTCATATTTCTCGCCTGCTTTAACAAATTATCTTTTGTTATATATTATACCAACTGTACAAAAAAATCTCCCACAACCAAATTTGTGAGAGATTTTTGTTATTTTTGATAATCATTGAGCGATTTTTCTAAACGATTCAAACCGTCTTGAATCATACTTTGGGGACTGGCGATGTTCATTCGAATGAAGTATTGACCATCTCCTCGATAAACGGAACCAGGATTGATGATCAAGCCACTGTCATCTTTAATAAATTGAGCTAATTTATCAGCGTCATCAGTGATTTCTGAAATATCAAACCACAATAAGTACGTTGCTTGACCTGGTACCCATTTAAGTTGAGGAATTTTCTTTTCGATGAAATCTAAAACTAATCGACGGTTCTTCAAAAGTTGTTCTTTCAAAGCCTTCAACCATGGACCACCCTTTGTATAAGCGGCAATTGTTCCGGGGATAGCTACGAAATTGGGTTCGGCCAATTCTTCACTATTTAAACCACGACTCACTTGCGCACGAAGGTTTTCATTAGGAACGATAATCGTTGCCGCATGCATTGCTGCCACGTTGAAAGTTTTACTTGGGGAAACAGCTACAACAACATTGTCGAGATACTGACTATCTAAACCAAAGATAGGATTATAACCATTTTCGTTGAAGGTAATGTCACCGTGAATCTCATCACTGAACAGCTTAACGTCGTATTTTAGACATAAACTAGCAATTTTTTCTAATTCAGATTTTGTCCAAATTTTTCCAACCGGATTGTGAGGATTGCAAAGAATCATCATGTTAGTCAATGGATCGCTTAATTTTGCTTCCAAATCTGTGAAATCAATCGAATAAGAATGAGTTTTGCCATCGTAAACTAAATCATTAGAAACTACGTGACGGCCGCTGTTGACGATAGAATTGTAGAAAATATTATAGACAGGCGCTTGAACCAATACGTTATCGCCTAACGAAGTTAATCGTCTGACCGCTGAAGAAATGGCTGGAACAACTCCGGTCGCAAAAATCATCCAGTCTTCCTGTGGACGAGCGTGATGTTCTTTTTCGTACCAATCAGCTACAGCTTTGAAATACTCTGATGGGATTTCCTCATATCCAAACAATCCCATTGAAATTTTTTCTTGTAAAGCTTCAATGATCTCCGGAGCAGTTGGAAAATCCATATCAGCAATCGTCATTGGCAGATCACCATTGGGAACATCCCATTTAGCAGAATTACCAGCTCGTTTTTTATTTAAAGTTTCAAAATCATATGCCATCAAAACACCTCATTATTGAACTTTTTCAGCAACTTTAATTTTAGTTTCATCAGGATCGATTTGAGGATCGTCAAAGATAATCTTATCAACGGATTTTACTTTGATTGAACCGTTGATTGGATTCTTGATACTCATCACGTTAGTCGTAATATCAGCATCAATATTTGAACAGTATTCAAAGGCCAAATCAGTCCGCAAAACTTTACAATTAATCATTTTTAGACCATCGATGTAACAAAGTCCCTGATCACTTTCGATTGTACAATTAATCAAGGTTAAATTCTTAGTATTCCAAGCTAAATATTCACCACTGATTTTTGAATCATAAATCGTCACGTTTTCACAATTCCAAAAGGCATCCTTCGAAACAAAAGTTGAATTGTGAACTTCAATATTTTTGGCGCCATCGAAGACGTAGTTTCCAACAACATTCAAATTTTCTGCATAAATATTGGAACTATCTTTACCGAAGTAATTTCCATTAACTTGCACGTTCTTTAATTTAATATCATCACAAGTCCACATTGTTTCTTCAGCGTCCGCAAAGTGAACGTTATTCAAACGAATATTAGAAGCTCTTCTGAATAATTTTGGTGCCTGTAAAGCTGAATCGTTAATTTCAATATCGTGCGTATACCAAATCCCAGAGCGAGACATAGTTTCAAAGATACTGTTATTTACGATGACGTGGTTAACGTACCAAAGTGGGTACTTCCATTTGAAAACTACATCATCCAAATTGATATTACTAGCTTCTTTTAGTGGTGATTCACCTTGTCCAAAAGTAGTATCCACAATTTTTGCATCATTAATTTTGAACAATGGACGTTCACCATCAAAATATCCTTCATTAATTTCTGTTGTCATATATTTTATCTCTCTTTTATTTTTCTTCATTATTTTGTAATTCATATAATTCTGCGTAATGTCCACCAAGCTTCAAAAGTTCTTGATGAGTTCCTCGTTCAATGATGCGACCCTTATTTAAAACTAAAATCAAATCAGCATCTTGAACGGTAGACAAACGGTGGGCAATTGCAATTGTTGTTCGGTCATCGCGCATCTTGTGTAAGCCATTAGTAATGCTCTGCTCAGTTTGAGGGTCAATATTAGCCGTAGCTTCATCAAGAATCAAAACTTTTGGATTTCTAACGATAGTTCTGGCAAAGGAGATCAATTGACGTTGACCGGTCGAAAAACTAGAACCTCTTTCACTAACTTTGGCATGATATTTACCAGGAAGTTGTTGGATAAAGTTATCGGCATCGACAAATTTACCAGCTTGTTCAACTTGTTGGTCGGTGATTGAATCGTCAAACATCCGAATATTTTTGGCAATGTCACCATAAAACAAGTAAGGTTCTTGAATAACTAAGCCGAGTTTCTTACGTAATTCTTTGGTTGAATAGTCACGAATATCATAATCATCGATTAAAATCTGACCTTCTCCAAATTCATAAAACCTCAACAATAAATTAATAATGGAACTCTTTCCACTACCAGTATGACCGACAAAAGCCACTGTTTGACCAGGTTGAACGGTAAAGGAAATATCCTTCAAAACTGGCTTGCCTGGTTCATAACTAAAAGTAACGTGACGAAATTCGATTTTTCCCTGAGTAATTTCTTCAGTACTATTTTCAAGTTGCTTAGGAGCAGTCGTCTGATTATCAAACAATTTCATAATTCTAAAACCGGCTACTAAACCATCTTGGAAAAATGACATGTAATTCATCACATCAGACAATGGATTGAAAAAGTTTTGTTGGTAAGATAAGAAGGCATAAATTACACCGGCTTGCACTAGAAAATGCATACTATCCCAACCAAAACCACTCAAAGACACGACTTCGGCTAAGATGAACATCAAACTGATTGTTGGATACAATAAGAAAGCATTAACGTTGATCATCTTGTTACGCATTCCAAAATAGGCATTGTTTCGGTCTTCAAATTCAGCGGTCATTCTCTTTTGTTGGCCAAATTGTTGAATAATACTGATACCCATCAATGATTCATTTAATTTCGTATTGATTTGACTCAAGAATTCACGCAAATTTTGATAAATCTTAAAACTCAATTTCTGATAGAGCCACACTAAGAAGTACAACACGATTACAAACAACGCCGTCAACAAAGCTAAAGTTTTGTTAACTGACATCATTGCTACAAAGGCCGAAACCATGGCGAAAAATGCCACAATGATCATCAAAAACAAAGTCCAAAAGTTATACAACGTCTTCGTATCATTAGTAACTCGAGACACGATTGACCCTGCTGGTGTGACGTCAAAATAATTTAAACCCAAGGTGTGCAATTTATGAAATAATTTGCTCCGAATTTTTTCTAACGTTCTTTCGGCACCCATTGCAAAGGCAAACTCTTCAACGAATTGAACGATTGCTTTGATGATTGTGCCAAGAGCATACAAAATGGCAAATGAAATAATTAAGCGTACGCCAGTACTTTGATCAGTTAAATAATGATCCATGTAAAATTGCAACATTCTTGGTAGCAACACGTTGACAACACTCAACAAAATGGCAAATACAATGGCAATGCCAAATTGCTTTTTGAACAACCAAGCAAATTTAAACAGACGTTTCAAAACTTGTCGTTGGTCTTTTCTAGTCAATGAGTGAATCTCTTCAAGTGTTTTCTCATTTTCATTTTTCATTATTTAACCTCCCCTCAAGTTGTTCGTTTCGAGCTTGCAAATTATACGTATCAGCATACCAACCGGCTTGATGCAACAATTCTTGATGAGTACCTTTTTCAACGATTGTTCCATCTTCAACAACAATAATCTCATCAGCATCTTCGACTGAACTCAGACGACTAGCCGCAATGATAGTTGTCCCTTGTTGGCGATTCTTGGCGATTCGCGATTCAATGTGACGTTCAGTTTTAGAATCAACCGCTGAAAGTGAATCATCCAAGATCAATAATTTAGGGTTACTCAAAATAGCTCTAGCGATGGCTAAACGTTGTTTTTGACCACCGGATAGTGAAACACCGAGTTCACCGACTTGAGTGTCATAACCATCAGGCATTTGTTTAATGTCAGCATCCAAATCAGCGACAAAACTAGCTTGTTCAACTTCCTCTTGAGTAGCATCAATATTAGCAAATCTAACGTTATCTCTGATATCAGTTGAGAATAAAAAGTTCGTCTGAGGCACATAACCGATCGTATCCAGATAACTGTTTAAATCATATTTTCGAATATCAACTTTGCCAACATTAATGAATCCTTGATAATGGTCAAAATCACGCATTAACAAACTAATAATTGTCGACTTTCCACCACCAGTTGGACCAACAATTCCTAAAGTTTGACCTGGTCTTAATTTAAAATCAACATCGTGCAAAGCAATTTTTTTATCATCAGGATAGGAAAAACTATCAATTTGAAAATCTAACAATCCACTAGGAACAGTTGTAAAGCTATCCTTAGTTTTGACAACTGAAGATTTCTCATTTAATAAATCACTGATTCGATCATAACTGGCAGAACCTCTTTCCAATAAATTGAACAGACTGCCGACAGCATACATTGGCCACATCAATTCGGCCATATAAGTAATGAATGAAACGAGTTGACCAATCGTAATTCTTTGTTGTAAAACGGCTAGCCCACCAAAGATAATCGTTAATGTATACGAGATTCCCATTATCAAAGTCGTCAGAGGATCAAACATTGCATCCAAACGATAAGAACGCTTATTAGCTTTGATATTTTTATCAACATAACGGTCAAAATCTGCTTCATCTTCAGTTTCTTGACCTAATGCTTTTAAAACCTTAATCCCGACAACACTCTCTTGGGTTTTATTGTTAATACTCGAAAAAGCTGCTTGTGAATCACGAAAGGCAACATGAATCTTATTTCCAAGGACGTTAGCCATCACCGCCAACAACAATAACGGCAAAACAGCCATTAAAGTCATCTTCCAGTTAACAAACATCCCCATTGCCAAAATCATTGAAAGTCCTGTAATCAAAGAATCGGCCAGAGTCAAAATTCCTGGTCCCGCAACATCTCTGACAGCATCGATATCATTAGTGGCGTGAGCCATCAAATCGCCAGTTCGCCACTTCTGATAAAAAGTTTTATCCATCTTCATAAAATGATGAAAGAGTCGACTTCTTAAATCACGTTCCAAAACATAAGAACTACCATAAATCATTTTCTGCCACAAAAAACGCAATAAATACTGCACGATAGCAACAATAAAAAGTGTCACCATATTAATGACTAAAAATCTCACCGTCATATTTTTATTGCTGACAGAATCAACTACATTACCGATAATTCGTGGCGGTATCACATTACAAATTGCCACTAATATCAAGGCCACCACACCAATTAAATATTGTTTCCATTGGTGTTTAAAAAACCAACTTAAACGAGAAAAGATCCCCATATATTTCACCCACCTGTTACTTCAAAAATGACCTCAAAAATAACTCTACACCCTAAAGTCGACTTTAACTCAAGCACAAATTTGAGATTATTTTTAGAAAAACGTTTTCTATACAAAAAGAACAATCCTCAAACTAATTCTAAGGATTGTTCTCTATGATTAAATTCATTTTTATACTATTACAACAATTATAATAAATCAACGTTCTTGACGTCATGAATCGTCTTAGTACCAGCCAATTGCATTGTAATTGAAAGTTCTTTGTTCAAGTGTTCAATGACATCTGTGACACCTTGAGCACCACCAAGATTCAATCCATAAATAATTGGACGACCAACAGCAACTAAATCAGCACCACTAGCCAAGGCCTTGAAGACATGTTCACCACGACGAACGCCACTATCGAAGACGACCGGAACACGTTTGTCGACAACTTGAGCAATTGCAGGCAAGACATCAAATGAAGCGGGACCTCCGTCTAATTGACGACCACCGTGATTTGATACCCAAATACCATCAGCACCAAATTCAATTGCTAGTTCTGCATCATCTGGTGATTGGATACCTTTAACAAAAACTGGCAAACCTGACATGTCTTTGATCTTTTGAATATCTGAAGGTACGATACCTTGTTTAGCGGCGGCGTAAATTTCGGAAATTCCCTTACCTTCACCATCGTCGTCAGAAAAGGCAGCTAAGTTTGGCATTGGTAGTGGGAATTGGAATTTATTGATGACATCTTCTTCACGATAACCACCAAGTGTTGAATCAACTGTTAAAATAATAGCTTTAACACCAGCTTTAACAGCTTTCTTAATTAAAAATTCATTAAATTTGTCATCTTTACTCATATAGAGTTGGAAGAATTGTGGAGCATCAGGAGCGGCAGCGGCACCATCTTCAATAGAAGTACTACCGTAAGTACTCATTGAAAAGATTGAACCAGCAGCAGCAACACCCTTTGCAGTATCAACTTCACCTTTAGCATGAGCCAAACCATGGGCAGCTGAAGGAGCTTCAATGATTGGAGTCTTCAAATCAATGTCCCAAAGCTTAGTACTCAAATCAGCATGATCAATGCCTTGCAAAACACGGGGCATGATTCTCTTCTTATTAAAAGCCTCAGTATTTTGTTTCATTGTCCATTCATCTTCAGAACCACCGCGAATATAGCCGAAAGCACCTTTTTCATTGCTCATATGGTCCTTAACACGTTGTTCCAAACTAGCAATATTGACGATATCAATATGCTTTTCTTCTGTACTTGCTTCATATTTTGCCATAAAAAATCCCCATCCTTTTGATGTTACTTTTTATTTAACAGGTACATTCTAGTCCATATCGACATATTTTGCTGTGCTTTTTTCTCCAAAAAAGATATTTCTATTAATTTGTCTCTTTTTGACCACCACTAATAATTTTGTTGAAAAGTATTGGTCCTATCAAACACGTTATAATAGCTGCCAAAGTGATTGCTCCTGATTGAGCCGTAGTAATCAACTTCAAGTTTTGTCCGACTTGTAAAATTGGCAAAACCAACGTAATTGTCGTTGATGTCACGATTGTTGCAGCGGCAGAATATCTTTTTCCAAACTTCTTTCGAAAAGCAACATAGACGAGCATCTTGGAAAGAATGAATGCAATGAAGAAAACTGGAATCAAAATTAAAGCCTGCTTATTAGTTAATAAAGTTCTCAAATTTAAATTAACCCCTGTTGTGATGAAGAAAACAGGGATAAAGAATCCATAACCCATTGAACTCAATTTTTCTTCAGTATCAGCTTTAGGCTTAAGTAATTTCATAACCGCTCCAGCTAAGAAAGCTCCAAGAATATTCTCAGCACCAATTTGTTCAGCAAAAGTTACTAAAATAAAAATCAAGAAAAACGCTAAACGAATATCTAATTGAGTTGTACTCTTGTCAATGCCCTCAAAGAAGATGTAAATTCGATTGAATCGGCGTAATAAAATAATCGCAATAATAAATATCACCGGCAAACCAAAGACCGACAAATAATTTTGTTGTTTAACTGCTGAATAAACAGTCAAAGCCAGCAAAGGAATAAATTCTCCAAAAGCACTAGTCAATAAAATCGTTTGTCCGTAATTGGTACTCAACAAACCTACTTCTTTTAGTAACGAAATGATTACTCCTAGAGCAATCGTACTAAATAAAATAACAGCTAAAACAAATTCACTGAAAATGCCTGTCACATACATAAATGTGCTTAAAATAACTGACATTATTAACACCGAAACAAAACCCCAAATCGAGGTCCCTAATGGCGAGAAGACATCTTTATCTTTTTTAGGCTCGAGCAATGAAAAGTCAATTTCCATTCCACCTAAAAAGATCAACATGATAACACCTAAACTAGAAATATATTGCAGACTAGCATCCGGTTGAACGATATTCAAACCGGTTTTTCCAATAATTATTCCCATAATAATTTCTGAAATAGCCGTCGGCATTCGTGTCAAATGAAACCTTGCGGTAATTAAAGGTGTCGCTAAGGCTGCGAACAAGACGATTAATAGTGCAAATCTCTCCATAATTTATATCCTCGTATCCTCTGATAATTTCAACACTTGATGATATAATATTTTATTCAAAATATAAAATAAAACGATTTTTGAGACCCATTACAAACACAAGGCTTTAATTGTAAAAATTTCCCATCCTCCATAGCAAAGAAAATTAGCTCAGTGGTTCTATATCTTTATGACCAAACAAATAAGCATCAATTCAGATAAATAGTTAATCGACCATATCTGAATTGATGCTATTTTGATTTACTTGAGAAAAAAATAAATGTCGTTATTCAGTCGGTAGTGGCAGCTTTGTGGACGCTCAGTACTGAAATTTTACTTAGCGATTTATCGCTTAGTAAAAGGTCAAGCTTGGAGATGATTCCCGGTTCTGGAATTAGCTTCAAGTTGTGCCCAGTACGTTCCAGCATCCACAAAGCAGAACGGACGACGATATCCTACACCAACCAAAATTTAACCATTATTCCTCTGTGTTTAATTTTTGAGGTTCACCAACAATCAAGTGATCCAAAATTGAAATCAATAGGAAAACAAATGCTACAACACAAACTCCGGACCAACCGAATTGTCCCCAAGCCCAAGTGGCTGACAAAGTTCCGATTGAACCACCTAAAAAGTAACTGAACATAAAGACTGAATTGTTACGACTGCTTTGTTTACGATTAATCGATTGAACAATTGCTTGATTAGAAACTTGACTGAATTGTGTACCTAAATCTAGTAAAACAATTCCGACGATTAAGCCGATAATCCAAAAACCAACTAACCAAAAAATCACAAAAGCTAAACCTGAAAAAATCATACTCAAACCGATTGTAAGTTTAGGTGATTTTTGATCGACTAAATCTCCTACCCAAGGTGCTACTAAAACCCCAGCGATTCCTAGCAAACCCAACAATCCGGCAACATTACTACCTAAGTGATACTGGTCTGCCAAATAGAAGGCTAGAGTTGACCACAAGACATTTGACATTCCAAACATACAAAAACCATTAATAGAAGAACCACGTAATTCTTTTTGAGTAATAAATAATTTTGGCAACATTTTGATAACCGACAAATAATTTAAATCTTGATGACCACGTTGATCCTTTGGCATAAAACGATGCACGATAACTAAAAAAATTAAATCGATCACTGCAGCAACTAAATAAATATCTTGCCAAGGCATGATGCTTCCTAATAAACCACTAAATGAACGAGACAATAAAATACCCGTCAACAAACCACTCAAAACAATTCCTAAAACTTTCCCACGTTGCAAGGCAGGTGCTAAATAACCAGCGTAAGGAATAATAATTTGTGGTGCAACTGATGTGATACCAATCAAAGTAGTAGCAACCGCAAATACGGCAGCGTTTGGTGCTAAAAAGGCCACTATTAATGAAATAATCGATAAAACCATCATGAATTGAATCAAATGATATCTATCAAAAATATCTCCCAATGGAACTATTAGCAATAAACCAAAGGCATAACCTAACTGCGTCACCATCGCTAATATCCCAACAACTGCTTTAGATACTCCAAAATCGGTTGCAATCAAATTCTCAATCGGTTGAATAAAATTTAAATTAGCAACAATGACACCTGTTACTACGGCCATCAATAAAATGGTCTTTCTTGACATAGTTTTTTCCACAGTTAATTTTCCCCCTCATTTAACTGTCTAATTGATTCTTTGACCCAATCTAAAGCTGCCTTCATCTTCATTTGTTCTAATTCGATGACCCATCTGGCATTCTTCAAATCAGTCTTAGAAATCTTAGTATTTTTTAAATCTTGTGACTGCTGAGTTAACAATTCCTGACTCTTCAGTAAATAAGTCTGATAATCATGTAAAATTTGCCTTCTTAAACTTAAATCAACTTGATGAAAATTACGAAATTTTACACTATAAGTGAAATCTAGATTCGGATTCAACGGAACTTTTTGAGCCATCAATTCATAGAAACGCTCTTTACCCGCATTGGTTATTGTTGCAACCTTGATAAATCGATTATTCTTTGACTTAACTTCAGAAATCGTAATATATCCTGCTTCTTTCAAGCGATTGAACAAAGGGTAAATCATCCCAAAACTGATTTTTCTTTGCCGCCCGACAATCTGTTGCAATATACTTTGCATCAAATAGCCACTCATTGACTCATCCATTAATTGACCCAAAACAAATAAATCATACATAATCTCACCTCTATATCAGACTGATACAAGCATAACTTTTTTAATATATATCAGACTGATAGTTGTGTCAAATATAAAAGAACTCTTATTCCTCCTTAAATGAGAAGAAATAAGAGTTCTTAGATAGCTAATCTGACTAGTGCCAGAGAAATAATTCCAACAACTACGATCAGCAATAATTTCTTAGTAAGAATGGCTGTCAAAACAGTTGGTACTGAAGCCAACAAATTAGCAAAGTCAATCTGTGGTAGATGCCCAATTTGTTGGTGAAACAAGTTTTCAAACCATAAAGCAGCCATGATAGTAATTGGTACAAAGCCTAAAAATTCGACTACTTTTGGTGATAAATTAAACTTTTTTAAAAGGACAAATGGCATGATTCGAGACAACCAGGTCACTAAACCACACGCAATTAAAGTCCATAAAACAAATTTAGTTGATGGCATGTTTCAAAATCACCCCTATCGTACAACCAATTAAAGTTACAATTAGAATTAATAAATCGCTGGAAATAAAAATTAGTCCAAAATATACCAGTGGCAACATGATACCAACGACGATCAATTGAACTTTCAAAGAAATTGATTTGTCACTGATCAATTGTAAATACAACAACCCAATAAACATCGCTACCAAAGCAAAATCTAAGCCGAGCTTTTCTGGATCACTGATAATTTTTCCCAACATCGCACCAACAGCAGTCGATACCGCCCAGACCAAATAAGCCATCACATTGACAGTGTTGAACCATTTGAAAGTCAATTTACCGTCAGTGTAGTTGAGTTTATTCATACTCAGAGCAAAACTTTCATCAGTAATCAAACTTCCTAGCAAGATATTCTCAAATAACGAATTCTCTTTAAAGAAATTTGCGGTTGTCATGCTCATCAAAATCATCCGTGAGTTGACCAAAAAAACTGATAGAGCAATCGAAACAATTGGCGTTCCTATTACTAATAAACTGACCAAAATAAACTGTGCCGAGCCCGCATAGACTATCAACGACATTAAAGTTGCCATCAAAACACTCATACCAGCAGATGCAGCCACGATACCAAAAGATATACCAATCCCAATATAGCCAAACACTGTTGGAAGTGTATCTTTGACGGCTGTCTCAACGCTTAAACTATCATCCATATGCTTTCCCCCTCCTCAGTTAAATAATTATAATAATTTTAATTTAGTTAAATGTCAATTAGGTATAAAAAATTAATCTAAAAACAAATATCCCTAAAAAAACGTTATAATCAAAGTGATAAATTAATGGAGGCGTCATATGAAAAAAGCTGTTTTTGAAAAAGTCGGTCAAATGAAGATCGAAAATGTTGATAAACCTACCATCCAAGCAAATGATGATGTAATTATCAAAGTTGTCCGTGCTTGTGTCTGTGGTTCAGATCTCTGGGCTTATCGTGGTCTTGAAGACAAGGCTCCAAACTCTGAAAATTCTGGTCACGAAGCTATCGGAATTGTTGAAGAAGTTGGAAAAGATATCACAACTGTTAAACCTGGTGATTTCGTAATTGCTCCATTTACTCACGGTTGTGGACACTGCCCTGCTTGTTTAGCCGGCTTTGATGGCGATTGTCAATCACACAAGGATAATTTCAGTAATGGTAACCAAGCCGAATACATTAGATTTCAACATGGTCAATGGGCTTTGATTAAAGTTCCTGGCCAACCTAGTGATTACAGTGAAGGAATGCTCAAATCACTTTTGACTTTAGCCGATGTTTTGGCAACTGGTTTCCATGCTGCTCGTGTTGCTCACGTTAAAGAAGGCGACACAGTAGTTGTCTTGGGTGATGGAGCTGTCGGTTTGTGTGGAATTATTTCTGCTAAACTACTTGGCGCCAAGAAAATCATATCTACTAGTCGTCATCCTGATCGTCAAGCACTTGCTAAAACATTTGGTGCCACTGATAACGTCGCTGAACGTGGCGATGAAGGTGTTAAAAAGATGCTTGAACTAACCAACGGATTCGGTGCTGACGCTGTACTTGAATGTGTCGGAACTGAATTATCAACTGAAACTGCACTACGTGTTGGTCGTCCTGGTAGTGTCGTTGGTCGTGTTGGTTTGCCACATACTGGCAAAATGGATATCGCTACTCCATTTGAAAACAATATTTCAATTGCCGGTGGCCCTGCTTCTGTTTCAACCTATGACAAACAACTTCTTTTAAAAGCTGTTTTGGATGGAAAAATCAATCCAGGATTAGTCTTTACAAAGAGTTTCAAACTCGATGACATCGATGCAGCTTATAAAGCTATGACTGATCGTAAAGTTATCAAATCACTAGTTGTTGTTAGTGACTAATTAAAAAAATGGTCTCGCCAAATTTGGTGAGACCATTTTTTATTAATAATTCCGATGATAATTCTTCTTATAATAATGACGCTGTTGATAAGGATTCTTCACCTCAGGAACTTGAAATTCCAAATCAACTCTTGAACGACCAGTCGCATAGTCGAATTGTAAGTGATCTTCAACATTCCATAAATAACGATTCAATTTCATACTCCCATCAGTTGCCAACGCTTGTACCCAAACACCTCGAGCCATCAATTCATTGCCACGAAAAACCGGTGTAACTTGATAAATAACCTTTTTATTTTTAGCCAATGAGTTTCTGACTGTCTGCTCTACTTGAACCATCGTTTTTTGATTGGAAAAACTTGTTTGAGTAAACAAGTTATAAGGATTATCGATACTTCCTAACTCTCCTTGTTGAACTTGTCCGGATTTATTCAGATTAAAGGTCATTGTATAGGCTATCAAGTGTCCTCGATTTTGAGGAATAATTCGTTGTCCTTTAACGTATCTAGGTTGATTATTCCATCCCGTTGGACGCCAAGTTTGTTCAGTCCGTGTATTCGAGCGTCCTAAATTATTTCCCGTTAAGTAGGCCGTTGCTGTTTTAGTTCGATTAAGTTTATCTAAACCACCATAATCAATATGTTCACTTTTGAAATCAGATGCTTTAATTGTTGAGGGTCTGTCATCATTTAAAACCTTAACTGGTTTATCACCTGATGAATAAGTCCATTGACTTAGTTTTTCAGCACTAATAACCGAATCAACTTTGTTAGAAGTATTTTCTTGTTGACTTTGATTATTAGTATTAGCTGCACATCCGCCTAAAAGTAACGGTAATAATAACAATAATAATTTCTTCAAAATAATCCCCTTTAAAAAGCCATGCGTGATTTAATTTTCAAATAACTATCCACTAAAATTTCATCATGAGCTTTGATGTAGTTAACGTTATCGATGTCGCAAATATTATCTAATTTATTCGTAGCAATAATGATTGTTTTATCTAATTTGACTAATTCTCTAATCCAGCTAAAGACCTCTTGAGATGAAACAAGATCCAAACCCATTTCTGGCTCATCAAATAAATATAGTTCTTTTTCTACCATAATATTGAGATAAATAATTACAAGCTTTTTCTCAATCATTGATAATTCTAAAAATCTTTGTTGCTCTAATTGTAAAATACGCAAAGGTGGCGTGAATTTTTTAGTTCCATCCAATTGTCTGATAAAATGCAAAATTTCTGCCACCGTCAAATTAACGTAAAAGTCATTTTGTTGTGCTAAATAAGCAATTTCAGATGTCTTAGGAAAGCCAATCAAATTATCTAGTGATTCATTTTGGGCAATCTGATCTAATAATTCAGTCTTCCCACTTTGACGTTTACCAAGCACAAAGTTCAATTGGCAGTCCTCAAAATAGAAACTAACATTTTTAAAAATGATTCTTTTTTGCTTAGTTAAATTAAAATTTTCGATTTTCATCGTAATTTCTCTCCAATCGAAAATTTCTTGAAAACTAACACACTAATTGTTAAGTATAGCAAACTACAAAAAGCAAGAAAAATAGCGTATCTAATAGTCGAGCAAGGTATGACATACAAACCATAAACAAATTGAAACGGACTAAACACAGTTAAAACGGCTTTGTTGGTCCCTTGTGGATGAACGCCTAATAATAATACGCCAATTGTAAAGATACCTCCCACTAAATAATTAAAAATAGCACGACGAATCTTTAAAATAAAAAAAATTGACATCATCGCGATGCACAAAATAGTTATTAGCGAAGATGACAAAAAACCGTACACAAAAGTTAATGCAGATACGTGTGTAATAAAAAAAGTAACGTATAAATTAAACAAGAAGATTTCCAATTGCACAATTACTAACTGAACCAACAAATTGGCCAGAACAATCGAATGCTGTGAGCCACTCAAATAAGTCAGTGTTTTTAAAAAGCCGCTCTCACGTAAGCGAACCAAATTTAATAAGAAGCCATTAAAAACAGTGGTCACGACGATATACGACCAATATACATAAATAGACTCATTATCTTGAAAATCCAAAGTTTTATTCAAAAAGACCATAAACATCGGTACGATCAAAGTATAGACAAAGTAAAAGCGTTCTTTAAAAGCTATCGTCAGTTGTATTTTAAAAAGTGCCCAATCGTTTCTTAATTCCAAATTTAATCCCCATTTTCCGCAAAAATCATCAATTAAATTAATATATTTTAACTTAATTGTCAATTGTGATTCTGATATATAAAAAAAAATCAAAATTTATAAAATCATATAAAAAGTTTCTCAATTCTAAAAATAATTCGTGTCTTTTTAGAAAAAATCGGGTATGATATTGAGAGAAAAATTTTAACCGAGGAAAAGCTTATGAATTACTTACTACTACTAGTATCAATCGGTTTTGAAGTTTTGGGGACTTCACTTTTAAAGAAGACGGATGGCTTCACTAATTTGTTACCTACATTGGGTACATTATTATCTTACTTCATCTGCTTATTCGTCCTCTCCCACGTATTGAAAAGATTACCTCTCAGTTTGACTTATGCCACTTGGGGTAGCGTTGGGTTGATACTAGTCACAATTGCAGGAATGGTCTTTTATCACGAATCACTGTCAGTTGCTTCAATCGCTGGACTCGTTTTAGTAGTATCGGGAACCGTTCTAATAAATGCATTCTAAAAAACGTGTGAATTTTAGGATTCACACGTTTTTTTTATCTTCTTTTTCTATAAATGTAAATAACACTACCGGCAATTATTAACATAGCTACGATGGCGCCTAATATAATCCATAGATCATGAGAACGATTTGGAACTTTCTTATTCAATTGTTTATTCTCACGACTGCTAATTGTGAAGTTACGCTTCATTTTCCAAGCATTTTGACCATTATTAGCTTTGACGTTCAAATACGTCGTATAAGTACCAGGTTTTAATCTCTTATTTTTTCCAGTACCACTAGGTGTGTTGACATTGACTGGATAATCAAATTTGCTATCAGGAGCAATGGACATGTTCTTCTTATCAGATCTCAAAATAATCTTTTTACTATTCTTAGGCGTAATTTTAGCATCTACCGAAACTTTATTTTCCAACTCTGGAACATCATTATCCATTTGACCCTCAACTGAAATCTGATCACTATTAGTAGTTACTTGAAAGGCTTTATCAAATTTCAAATCAAGTTTTACAGCATCTGTACTTTGTTGAAGTTGTAAACCCAAAACATAATCATATTTATTTCTTAATGAAACGCCCTTAACTTTCTTTTTATTGTTTATCTGATTATTTTCTTCAACTAAAATACCACCTAACAGTTCACCTTCAAAATGACCACTAGGTGCTTGAATTCCGACTGTTACTTCTTTAGAAGCTTTTGCAGGTACAGTCACATTTTTGGGATAAGTCACCAAATTTTCAATGTTATATTTTAAATCGTGATCAGGTTTTCCCCCATGCTTATTATAAACAATCACGCCATTAACATCAGTCGTGGCACGATTGATTTGAATATCATAAGATTGCGTCGAAGTACTGTTATTATTGATCTTAAATTTAATATTTTCTTTCTGGTTAGGACTAACCTTTAGATCATAATAACCTATTTTTTTGTCAATTTGATTATTGGCACTTTCTGGGCTCACACTATAATTGACTGTTGGCGTGACCGCCGCTTGAACTGGAGTATTCAAAAATTGAAAACCAAGAAACATCGATATAAAAATCAAAAATCCCACTAACGACTTTTTCAAAATAATTCCTCCAAAAAAAGAGAGGCATAATTAAATACCCCTCTTCTTTGTAACCTAAAATTGTAACCTTACTTTTTAGCTAGGTGCATTGGACAAAGTCCAAGTCAATGTTGAACTATAGGATCCACCGACATTCCCTGCTGGAACCATCAATGAAGCATCGCCAGCATTGTATGTTGCAGTATAAGCACCAACACCATCACCAGCAGCAGTATCAACTACAGTTGCTGGAGCTGATGACAATGCAATTGTTGGACTAAATGTTGGTAATGCAGAAACGTTATCCGAAGCATCAGCCGTCAATGCTGGTGACTTACTATCAGCAAGTGACAAAACAGCACCCTTCAAACTACCACCAGTAGCATTACTGAAAGCACTATCTGCAACTGAGACTGACCAGCCAGTTGGTTCACCAGGGTTAGTTACGTGCAAGTCGCTAGAAATACTTGTTGATTTGTATGTAGCATCACTAGCACTTGATGCAACTGTACCAAAATCAATTCCACCAGGTGTCGTTGTACTTGTTGAGCCACCAGGTACACTATCCAACGTGATTGTTCCAGGTGTCAAATCTGCCGTCGACGTTGATGTTTCTGGAGCTGGCGTTGTCGTTGCAGCCTTCGTGACGATTCCACCTGCACCAACAGAACCTATTCCTAAAATTGCAGCACCGATTAATAAACTATTCTTTAACAATTTTTTCATTATATAATTCCCCTCCATATACGAATTTTTCGATATGAAACAGAGCCAATTCTCAAGATGGTTTTCCAGGACCCTTTGGGGAATAACTTTTTACCATCTTTCTTCTTGGAGACCTCTCAACCTCCATTTCAGTTATATAATCCTTTTTAATTATTAACAAGTAAATCTAATGCTACTGTACGAAAAGTAAATTATAATAAGTATAGTAATAATTAGAAGGTGTCATAATACATGGTTGAAACTAATTTGAACAACAATTTAATCATCAATGTCGCTAATATTATTTGGAGTTTTGACCCAACTAATAAAGAAATACTTGTTTTGCTAGTTAAAAACTCTCTGGGTCAAAACGTTGACAAATGGGGCTTACCTACAACAATTCTTCGAAAAGACGAAAGTGCTGAGGAAGCTTCTTTGCGTTTGATTCGAGAAAAAATTGGCATTAACCTACCAGAATTTTCGAC
The DNA here is from genome assembly GCF_014058425.1 of Companilactobacillus pabuli. Lineage (NCBI taxonomy): Bacteria > Bacillati > Bacillota > Bacilli > Lactobacillales > Lactobacillaceae > Companilactobacillus > Companilactobacillus pabuli. Next base: position 690,864 of record NZ_CP049366.1, on the reverse strand, counting down.
TGAACAACTGGCAACTTTTAGTAACGTTAATCGAACTCTAAAAAATCGTGAAATTGCTTTAACTTATATGACCTATCTTCCCCAAAAGATTGATTTAACAGCTGGTTATGGGGCAAAAGACGCCGAATGGTTCCACGTTCAGTATTCAGCAGATCAATATTTGTTGAAATATCAAAATTTAATTTTTAAAACTTTATCGGATAAAATATCGGAAAGTGATTTTTATAACAATATCGATGAATTCAATAATGATAAGCATTTGATAGCTGATCATGAATTGATTCTTCGTTTGGCTTTTAATAGAATTACTAATCGTCTAAATTATTTACCAACTATCTTATTAATTTTAGGAGACCAATTTACCCTCAAACAAGCCCGTGAGGTCTACGCTACTTTTTGGAAAGAACCAGTCACAAACATTGATAACTCAAACTTCCGCAAGACACACTCGCATCTATTTATTGAGGTCGGTAGTGAACATGGAAAGAGTGGTCGACCAGCCAAATTGTATAAACTTCGTGGGTTACTTGACCAAAAATAAGGCTTCTGCTAGTCTTATTTTTAAGCTATTTAAGGTAACTTTTACCTTTAATAAAAATAGTTATTATTCTTTATAATTTTGGAGGTAGATCTTGAAATCACAAGAAATAAATACCAAGGACAATAGTGGCTTAAAACTACTAATGGTCATTGGTACAGCTTGGTTATTTGATGCTGCAGACGTGGCATTATTATCATTTATCATGCCTTTATTAAAAAAGGAAATGCTTTTAACTGACGGACAAGTTGGACTAGTTAGTTCCATTACTACTGTCGGTATGATTATTGGTGCCATTTTATTCGGTTACTTGGCTGATAAATTTGGCAAGAAAAATATCATCATCATTACGTTATTATTATTTTCTATTAGTAATTTGGCACTAGCTCTGACTCAAAATTTGCCACAATTTCTCTTGGTACGTTTTATCACTGGTATCGGTTTGGGTGGTGAATTGCCCGTAGCAACAACTATTATTGCTGATTCGTTCTCTGGTCATCGCCGTTCAAAGATGTTGATTTTGGTCGACAGTTTTTGGGCTATTGGTTGGATCTTAGCATCCCTACTAGCTTTCTTATTCATGCCGGTTTATGGTTGGCGTCCAACAGTTATCATTACCTCAATTATGGCCCTTTACACATTAGTAATCAGACGCCACTTACCGGAGCAAACAAATGTTAAAAATGAAAAACTGAATTTAAAAGTAGCTTTTAGTCAAATCTGGTCTAAAGATTTTCGTCGCGCTACGATTTGTTTAAGTATTCTCTGGTTCATCATCATGTTCACTTATTACGGTATGTTTTTATGGTTACCTAGTGTTTTAATCAAACGTGGTTTTTCAGTTGTCCACAGTTTCAAATATACTTTATTGATGAGTTTTGCCCAATTACCAGGATATTTCCTAGCCGCTTATTTAATGGGAAAACTCAGTCGTAAAAAAGTTCTCGCCATTTATTTAACAGGTACTATCATTGGAGCATTTATGTTTGCAACTGCTCAAAGTGAATTTTTAGTTGTCTTCAGTAGTTGTGTTCTCTCCTTCTTTACTTTAGGTGCCTGGGGAATCATGATTGCCTTAACACCAACTCAATATCCATTAGAAACTCGTGGAGTTGGTATTGGCTTTACTCAATCAATCGGTCGAATCGGTGCCACTATTGGACCTTACTTGATTGGTTTCTCATTAGGATTGGGTATCAGCGTTTCGACAGTCTTCTTCTATTTCGTTGTCGGTTTAGTTATCGGTATCATCGTTCTAGTCTTTGGTATGGTCGATAATGATCAAAAATAAAAAAATTACCTTACTTTATTTATTCCAATAAATCAAAATAGCATCAATTCAGATATAGTCGATTTGCGATTAACTATTTATCTGAATTGATGCTTATTTGTTTGGTCATAAAGATATATGAACCACTGTCTAGTCCGGAATTTTTATTCTATAATTGTTCAGTTTCTGGATGATCTTTTGTTAAATGCTCAATCTTACCATCAACCTTGAAATACTTCTCAGTTAATTCTTTTAATTCTTCGATTGCTTCACTAGCACGTTTGGCTTGTTCTTCATTGATGGCTTCAACAACCAAAACAGAATCAGTTGTATCTTCCGTCAACATAGTTCTTTGGGCTTCACGCCAGTTAAGACAACGACAGATAGCACCGGAATTATCATAATAAATAATTTCTCCTGGTAAAGCTGGTGAATCTTCAGTTGCACCCAATGGTTTAAAACCTTCGCCACCTTTAGCTTCTCCCAAATGCATGTCACCATCAAAAGCATTGATATTTTCTCCACCACAAGGAACACCATATTTTAGAGAAACACTATTGTAAATATCAACTAATGGATTGATTGGTGAGAATTCATGCCCTTGACTGACCCGTTTTAACAAAGCTTCAATTGAACAACGAGCGCCTTTTTTAGTCTTGAATTGACGAAAGGCTTGACGCCATTGAGCAATCACATCATTTTCACGGAAAACATCATTGGTGATAAACTTCTTCGATTCTTCTGAACCTTCGTGCAACAATTTGGCAAAATACGGATTGTCTTTTTCATCTACATGATTGTCAATCCCATGAATCGTTAAAGTACTGATTTGTGCTTCTGGGAATAACTCAAAAAATTCTTTATCTATAACTACTTTTGTCATTACTATTTCCTCAATTCTTTTTTTAAAATGAAATCTATTTGTACTGAATCACCCATCGTAAAGCGATGAGAACTATACTTCTCAAAACCTAGAGAATAATAAAATTTTTGAGCCGCAAAGTTTTTCTCCCATACACCTAGCCATAAACGATTTTTGCCTAAATCACTGGCTCTTTTAACAGCAAATTCCAGCATTTTTTTGCCAATGCCGTGACGTTTAAAATTCTCTCTGACATAGATTCGTTGAACTTCCAAAAAATTATCGGCCATTTTTTCGCTTTGAGCATCTAAAATATTAATTTTTAAATATCCAGCAATTTTACTATCTTCATAAGCAAAATAGAACTCGGAATTCGGATTGCTTAATTCTTGCTGTAAAATCTTAATATCATAGGCCTTTTTTAAATAACCTTTTAAATTTGCTTCCGTATTATAAGGACCAAAAGTTGCTGAAAAAGTCTCAATACTGATATTTTGCAAGGCTTCAACATCTTCTGGCGTACATTTAATAAGTTTTATCATCAATACACCCGCTTATTACCTTTTTTAACGTATTCCCAGTTTTCAGAAATATTTTTTTCAACCACTTCCAAAAGTTCAAAGACCTGCTCTTTTTGACTATCTGATAGCCCACTTAAGGCAATCTCATTAGAATAATTTTCTTCACGAGATAAAATCGGATAAGTTTCTTTACCTTTTTTAGTCACGTAAAGTTTCTTTTCTTTTTTATTGTCTGGAGACTGTTTACGGACGATAAAACCATTACTCTCAAGCTTTTTGATTGCACGAGCCGCAGTTGTTCGATCAACTTTGATCATTTCAGCTACTTTTTCTTGAATAATGCCGGGATGCTCGTAAATTCTTGCTAAGTATAGATACTGGCCTTTAGTTAAATCGTATTGTTTAAATTCAATATTACTGATTGAATCCAACGACCTAGCAATCACTCCAATTGATCTCAAAATATCTACCACAAAAATACCTCTCTTCTAAACAAATTGTATTGTATAATTATTTTATTGCATTTGCAACAAAATGTATAAATAAAAAAATTAGCAACCTTCATTCGTTGCTAATTTTTTATTATATTAATGGATTGCAAAGTTTACATTATGGGCAAATTGGTCAATTTGTTCGATATAGTCTTCACCATTTTCCAATTCAGCAAGTGTGGCTTGAACGTTTCTGTCATCTCGCAATCGGCTAAACAAGTATTGGAAAGAATAATTCTTATTCAACAAATTATATGTTTTTAGAACAAAATCTTTAGAATAATCTTCTTTGTCGATGTCTTTTTGATTATTAATATCGGTATATAGCTCCGATAAAACTTTCTTTGCTTCAGTATTGTCATTTAGTTTCATCAATACGCACCACCTAATTAATTATTAATCTCTCGACAGAACTGCGCCTTTATGTAAGCGTTTACCAAGTTCCGTATTTACATTATATAACTTCTAGGTAGAAATTTCATTGAATTGCCAAATATCACAAAACTAATTATTTTTTGTTTTAAAATTATGCTTTAATGCTGGCCAAATCCATTTATCAGCACTAGCTATCAAAATCCCATTAAAAACAAAGGAGAAGATGGTTCCAATATTAACTGAATAAACTTGACCAATAGCAATTCCGGCTACAATGATAATAATAATTGGTGGGATAAAATCAATAATTTGAGCTGCCGTCGAATTACCTTTCAAATACAAGAATCTCAAAATATTAGTCGTATCATCATTTGGATGCATTACAATATTAGCTCTCTGATATAGAGAAATTGCCACGCAGAAAAAGACTACGCCTAAACAAGATAAAATAATTCTAATAAAAATTGGCAAACTCGGTACGCCTAAGAAATTGAGTAAATTAGTAAACACATTTACAAAATAACTGAAAAACATAACATAGAGTACTTCACCAATCAGACGTCTTACATCTAATCTCTTGATCAAAAACTGATTAGTGATTGCATTGATAACTCCAATAATAAATAACAATAGTCCTGTATTCCAACCAAACCATTTAGTCATATTGACTGCCGAAGCCGTCCATAAACCACTACCCATGTCAGCTGAAATACACAGACCATTTCCAAAAGCATTTAAAATCAAACCAGAGACTAACCCAATAATCCTAGTTTGGATTGAATTTTTGATAGTATCACCTCTTACACAATATGCTGTCTATCATACAACAAGATGACACGTTGATTCAAAAAAGCTACTTATTTGTAATTATTGTTTAAAAAATCCATCAAATCTTGAGCTGGATGTCCCATAATCGTTTGATAGTCAGAACTGACCACATCTAACAAACCTAAGCCCCCAGCAGCATACATGGAAGACAGCATGTGTCCCTCATTGTCTTGATTATATATTTGAGCAAATTCATCAAGACTAACTGGTTGATAACCAATTTTGCTACCAGAAACTGTGCTTAAAACTTCGGCTAACTGAGGCATCGTATAATTTCTTGATTGCGTTAATGTATAAATTCTTCCATTTTGTAGCAAAGTCTTTTCGCTAGCAACTTTGGCAAAGGCTCGAGCACTATCTTGTAAGCTGATAAACGACAAGGCCTGATCCTTCACTGGATAAATTACATTTTGACGTTCAATCAGTTCTGGTAAATAAGGTACTAAAGGATCGGCATACAAAGCATTACGCAAAATAGTATATGGAATGCCACTTGAAGCTAATCGACGTGGTAAGTAACCGTAAAAGGCAGACAAATCAAAAGGATTATTAACTTGATCAGCAATAAAGCCCATCGATAAAATATGTCCAACATTTACTTTCTTAGCAGCTGTCAAAACATTTTCTAATTCGCTAACACGACTGAAGCTGTCATGACTCTTACTTGGAACGTAAATTAAAACATCGATATTTTTAAAAGCTTCTAATAAAGTATTTTCTTTTAAAAAATCAATTCCAACAACCTTTGCTCCAGCTTCTGACAAAGATTTAGCTTTAGAAATTGTGTGAACTCCAACTGTAATATCACTACTTGGCACTAATTTAATTAATTCATTAAAAATATGGCCACCCAAATGACCCGTTGCTCCAGTTAATAAATATTTCATCATCCTACCTCCATTTTCATCACGAATGTTACTATATGAATAACAGGCAGTCAAATTAATCGCTTTCTTTTTCTAAAAAAATTATATAATGAAATCAAAAGAATAATGGAGGGATTCCAATGCAAAAAATTATTATTGATCAAGCCTTTTGGGATTTGTTTCCTGATGTAAAAATTGCCGTAATGACAGCCCACAATGTAGACAATAAAGACCAAAAGGTCCCTAATGACCTAATTCAAAATGCTAACGAAATTGCCAAAAAATGGGTACCCGATGACCCAATCAGTGCTAATCCAGTAGTCAAAGCTTGGCGTGATGCTTATCGTAAGTTCAAAACTAAAAAAGGTGCTCGTAATGCCGTAGAAAACCTCTTAAAGCGGGCTAAAAATAACAAAGGCGTAGGCAATATCAATCCGGTCGTTGACGTCTACAATTCCGTATCATTAGAATATGCTTTCCCAATTGCCGCTGAAGATTTAGATAAAATTGTTGGTGATGTCCACTTGACCGTTGCTAAAGGTGGCGAAACCTTCACTCCAATCGGTGAAGATGAAGTCGAAAAGGCTTTACCTGGTGAGATAATCTATCGTGACGATCAAGATGTAATTTCACGTTGCTGGGCTTGGCGTGACAGTGCCCGTGTAGCTGATACTGACAAAACTAAGAATCTCCTATTCTACATGGAAAATATTCAACCCGAAAGAAATGATGATCATTTAGCAGCTGCTCATCAATTAGAAAAACGATTCCATGATTATTTGAATATCGACATCAATGACTTAACGATTCTTACTCGAGACAATCCAGAATTCATCTTTGCTAAATAACAAAAATAATCCGCCTAATACTAGGTGGATTATTTTTTACCATTGCTCATGATTCCAAAGTCGGCCATCAACTTCGCCTTCTAATTGTGTTTGACGTTGATTTTGTTCTTCAATCACTTTTTTCATTGCTACCAAAAAGGCCCGATTTTCATATTGAGTCTGTTTAGTAGATAAATCATTAACTGTTTGACTTAACCATTGACCAGTTTCACTCATAATTATTCATCCTCACCTTGTTTGATTAAACTAATAGTGCTCTTCAATTGTGAAATGTCCTCTCGTTGCTGGATAAAGGTACTCAAAATTGTTTCACATTCATTGCAATTCGTTCCATCAAAATTTTTAAATCGATCAGCAAATTCTCTTTCAAACCACAATTGACGATTTTGTAAACTATCGGGATATTGTTGCGTTAGAAAGCGTTGATAATCAATCAACAACTGCATCTGCTCATTTTCTTGCAAATATTGGAATTGAGCTATCGTAAAGACAGGCAAAATCTTCATCTTAGCGCGTTGAGCAATAGCAAAATAAGGTGCCATTATCTCATCGATCGTCACATTTTCACTGCCGCCACGTTGAAAGTCTTTTAGAGGCATACCAGTACTGACAACGATACCAAATTCCTTTTCAGCTAAATTATCATCACCATCGCCGTAGACAAAGTTTCTCGTCAAAACGTTGTCTTCCCAATGTTTTAAACCTTCTGGAGCCGCATACCAATACAAAGGAAATTGAAAAATAATTCGATCATGTTCCTTTAGCAAGGCTTGTTCTTTTTCGACATCAATTTCTGACAATTCTTCTACATGATGCCAAGTCACGTCTTGCAATTTAGCACCTTGCAACAAAAACTGTTGTGTCTGTGAATTATTGATTTCTGGGTGTGACACTACTACTAAGGTTTTCAAAATTAACATCTCCAATCAACAATAGAATAGCAAAAAACGGCACTTTATAACAGTTGAAACAATTTTTTAGAAATTAATTCCAACGACAAAATCCAATGATATACTGAAGAAGATACCGATTCGCTTAAGGAGTTTATTATGGAAAAATATTATATAGTTGATAGCTCTATTCTTCCTGAATCATTTGAAAAAGTTATTGAGGCACGTAATTTACTAGAGACAAAAAAAGTCCACAACGTTAGTGAAGCCGTAAAGGTTGTGGGTATCAGTCGTGGTACATATTATAAATATAAAGACTTAGTTTTTAAGCCAGATGAAGAGAGAAATGAGCGTAAGGCTGTCATCTCAATGATGTTAAAGCATCAACAAGGTACTCTCTCAAAAGTTTTGGTCGATATTTCGGAATTGAATGCTTCTATTTTAACTATTAATCAAAATATCCCAATTCACAATATTGCGACAGTTGTTATTTCTCTAGATATCAGTCATCTAAACGGAACTATGGATGATTTAATCGACACACTCCAACTGTCAGATTCAGTCGAAAATGTCCAACTAGTTGCGATCGAATAAGCTCTCAATGAGGGCTTTTTATTTTGGCCAAGCAATGTACATAGCCATCAAAACGCTCAAAGTTCCACAAGCGAATAACGATTTTGATATAAAACGACTTTTAACATGTCCTGCATAAACCAATAAAAATAATCCTAAGACAAAAATAATTATCATTTTCAAAAAACTCATTGCGTCACCTACCATTTAAGATTTTCATTCAAAAAATACTTTAAAGGATAAATGTGACTAAACAATGAATTTGTTATGGAGAATCTGTTCTTTTAATTTCGTCGCCACAAGAAATGTTCAATATCATGCAATACTTTGGGATTTCTTCTCGTCAAAGCACTGTGTTCTGCCAAACGTCCAGTAAATAGTCTAGCTTGGTAAGTTTGATGTGGTCCCTTAAAGACCTTCTTCAAAGATTTTGCAGATGAAACGGGTACTGCCTTATCAAAATGGTCTTCTTTGGAAAGTTGTCCCATGATATTTAATTCTCGAATATGTAGCTGGCGCATAACTGAATCTGGATGAGTATATTTGTCAAAATCTCTAGTCAATTGATCAGAATAGCGCCAAGGATTACGTCGATAAATATCTCTATTTAACACTTGCATTGGAGCCGCAATATTTACTAATGAATTAATTTGCGGTTGATTTTTTTTATCGCTATATTTGAACAAATAATACATAACAGCGTTATTGCCCCAGGAATGTGCCACAGCATTATATCTAGTCATTTGATATTTTTTTTGCAGTGTCAAAATAACTGTGTTGATCCACTTAGCAGTTTTATGGTAATCGGATTGGTGATTATTACCAAACAAAACTTGGATTTCAGGATTTTTGGCATTTTTAGGCCAAGTTCCGTCAAAACTGAGCTTACCCTTTTTTGACACAAAAATGGTCAACGTTCTAGTTGCGTAACCATCAGCTTGTGATTGATCAATTAAGTAATCCATAGATCGTACCGTACCACCAAAACCGTGAAAGAATAATGTTGGAATTTCTCTGAGATTGTTAGAACTAGCATAGATAGTTTGTGGCTTAATCAAAAAAGCAAAACTTACTAGCATACTGATTAAAAATATTTTGATTAATAATTTATTTTTCATTATTACCAAATTTTAATGCATTTTGACCTCTAGTCAACAAAAAAAGGGCTTAGATTTCTCTAAGTCTTTTTGATTACAAGTTTTGACCTTTTTCCCAAGTAGTCTTTGAAAGTAATAAACCTTTTTTGACTAAGTTATTAAACAATTGGTGTGTACGATGAGAAATTTCACCGGCTGTTGTTTGATTGCTTTTTGTCAAAAATTCAGTGACATTAACAGAATTTCCTACGGCTTGATCTGCTTCTTCAACTCGTTGACGAGCAAATGATTGACAACCATCTAAGTATGCGTGAATCATGTCAGAATACTCGTGATAATGTGGTTCGATGATAACTGACAAAGTCTTTTCTAACCAATAAACATTGTCTACTGAAACTTCAGTAGTAGTATTCTTGTAGTCTTCTGGAGTATCAGTAACGTTGGTAAAGAATGGTACATAAGGACTGTAAGCAAAGAATCCCATTGACAACCATTGAATAGCAGCGTGATCGTCATCAACGTCATTTCTAATTTGCAAAATTGATGAAGCTTGATTTCTATCCATGGCAATAGAACGGAATTGACGTTGTTCTTTTGGAGTTCCTGAAGCAAAGGTCCCAAATGGATCATACTTCGTACCATTGTAATGTGATGACAAGAAAGCTTCAACATCTTCGATAGCTAATTTCTTAGCAGGTTTTCTGCACATTGGCATATCTTGAGCGGTTGGCACTTGTTCAATTTCTGGATTGAACATCTTTTGTCCATACCAAGTACGTGGTGTGTTGTAATAAGCATCAGCTTCACTTTGTGTTCCAAAGATTTCACGGAAATTAAAGTGACCTGGTTGCGGATTCAAATGATGTTTTTCAACAAATTCTACCAAATCAGTCGCTACTAAGAAGTTATCAGTATCATTGACATCAACTTCTTGCATAACGGTTTGGTTAGGTACGATAGCATAAGTATCTTCTGGCAAACGCATAGCAGCCCAATGGTGACCACCTGCTGTTTCTAAGAGCCAGATTTCATCCTTATCGTTAAAAGCAATACTATTGCATTCGCCAGTACCATATTTTTCCAACAAGGCACCTAATCTCTTAGCACCCTCTTTGGCAGATTTAATGTATGGCAAAACTAAAGTCAACATTGCTTCCTCATCGATACCATCGTGAACTAATGGGTCGTATCCTAAAACACGAGCATTAGTAGCAGTAGTTTCAGTTGAACTCATACCAACGTTTAATTCATTAATACCGGCTTCTTCATATTGACCATCACTTTGGTCTGCCTGTGGTGTAGCAGTATATCTTAGAGCGTGTTCAGGTAGTGGCACTTTTACACCTGTAGTTACTGAAGTATAAAAGGCATTCTTTTGATCTTTTGCAACATGTGCAACAAATTTAATGGGATTGATTGGACCATAACCGTCTTCATTACGGGCGACAATAGTGGAACCATCCATGCTAGCGGCTTTACCAACTAGTATCTCAGTACAATCGGAACTTGGATTTATCATTTTGTTCCCTCCCTTTAAAATAAGTATAAAATTAAAAAAGCTTTTAATCTAGTAGCTATATTAGAAATCTTATAATTATACAAAAAAAGCAGAACAAATTAATGTTCTGCTTCTCAAATATTTATCTTAAAGTACTTCAACAGATGCAGTAGTTACACCGTATGAAGGAATTTGGTTATTTGGCATAGCAACGTCTAATTGGTTAGGGTTACTGTATGCAAATGTACCTGTATCATTAACTGTTCTGATTAATACTGTACCATCAGAAAGTGTGATCTTAAGTGTTGTACCCTTAGGGAATACTGAAAGGTTAGCAGCAACACCACCATAACCCATGTTTGAACCTAGTACGGCTGGATCATAGAATGAAATCTTGAATGTTCCTTGTGATGTACCAGTTTGTGTTGTTGATGATTGTGTTGTTGTAGCAGCACTTTGAGTTGTTGCTTGTGTTGTGTCTTGTGCTTGGTAACTTGTATCTTCAGTAGTTTGTGTTGCTTGAGCTGTTTGGGTTGTATCTTGTGCAGCTTGTGTAGTTGTATCAGCAGTTGCTGTAGTTGTAGCACCTGGTAATGTTACTGTTTCACCAGGGAAGATCAAGTCGTATCCGCCAACTTCACGGCCGTTAGCTTGTTCAAGTTCAGCGATTGTTACGCCAGCATTTTCAGCGATGCTCTTGTATGTGTCGCCTGCTTCAACTTGGACATGGTTACTGTCGAGTTGTACTGCAGCTTGAGCAGTTTTTGTTGTTGCAGAAATTGCTGTTAAAGCCATAGTACTTACTAAAGCGATAGATAAAACTTTTTTCATGAATTAATTACATCCTTATATTTAAAATTGTTTAGCCCTCATTTGCTATGTTGCATATACTAACAGGTATTTATTACACAACAACTACTGTAAAGTTACAAAAAAGCCATTTTCTGTAATTTTAGTAATACAAATGAAACAAACATTCGTTCTATCGTTGGTATAACCCACTTTTGAATTTCATAAAATCACCAATAAAAAACTAAATTATTTCGAATTTTTTCGTACTTTTTTGAATTGTCAACTTATAAAAAGATTAAAAAAGCACCACAAATCTTGATTTAACAAGGTTTATGGTGTTTTAATTTAAAAAATATAATTAAAAATATCGGTCAAACTAATTATTGTGTTTCTTTTGAAAATCAGCAATTGCTTTGTATTCTGGCTCTAAAATCTTGGAAATACGAATCCAAATTGGTAATAATTCTCGATAAATTTTGGAATTTTCATAATTTGGTTGGTGCGTATCGGTCACACCGACCATATTTTTGACAGCTGACAAATCATCAATATAACCTAACGAATACATCGCTAAAACAGCTGCGCCCAAACAAGAACTTTCAAAACTCTCGGGAATCGATACTTCTTGTTCAAAGATATCAGCCAACATTTGTCTCCACAAAGCAGATCTTGCGAATCCACCAGTGGCCTGAATACTCTTAGGTTTCCCAGTAATTTTCTCAATCGTTAACATTACAACGTATAAATTGTAGACAATTCCTTCTAGAGTTGCACGTAACATGTGAGCTCTAGTGTGTTTTCGCGTTAATCCAAAGAAAGATCCTCTAGCATAGGCATTCCAAATCGGGGCCCGTTCTCCCCCTAAATATGGATGAAAAAGCAATCCATCTGAGCCAGCAGGAATCTTTTGGGCAATTTTAGTTAATATATCATAAGTAGAAACTTGCATCTGTTCCGCAGTAATTTTTTCTGGAGCAAACAATTGATCCTTGACCCAACGAAAGACGATACCACCATTATTGACTGGACCACCGACGACCCATTTATCTTTGGTCAAAGCATAACAAAATAGTTTTCCATCCGGATCAACGACCGGTTTATCTACTACAACTCGAACAGCTCCACTAGTCCCAATCGTAACAGCTACTACGCCAGGATCAATCGCATTAACTCCCAAGTTAGACAAGACACCATCACTGGCACCGAAAATAAATGGTATTGTTTCCTCAAGACCTAATAATTGAGCATATTCAGATTTCAATCCTGTGATTTGATCAGTTGGTTCAACTAATTGTGGCAGTTGATTCCGACCGATTTGTAAGACATCTAAAGCTTGTTGGTCCCAATCGAGTTTAAAAATATTGAACATCCCAGTAGCTGAGGCAATCGAATACTCCATTTTATAGACGCCAAATAGTTTAAAGAAGACATAAGTTTTTAAGTCGATAAACTTTTTCGTTTGCTTGAACAAGTTATTTTTCTCATGACGTAACCAAAGGATTTTTGACAGTGGTGCCATTGGGTGAATTGGTGTCCCAGTTTTTTGATAAATTTGTTGTCCCAAGCCATTTTCTTTTAACTCTTCACTATATTTGGCAGCACGATTATCGGCCCAAGTGATAGCTCTAGTCAACGGCTGGTCATTTTGGTCCATTAAAATCAAACTGTGCATTGCTGAAGAAAACGAAACACCTTTGATTTCCGACGCTTGAACTTGAGATTTACGAATAACTGAACCCATCGTTTCCAAAACTGCTCCGAAAATTTCTTCAGGGTTTTCCTCAGCCATATCAGGAATGTCTTGATAGAGTTGATAACCAGAATTGGCATAGGCAATCACTTTACCTTTAGTATCGTAAAGTACACTTTTAGTACTCGTTGTTCCAATATCTACACCAATAATATAATCCATTATCAAAACTCCTTTATATATAGTAGAAACTTGTTTAATTGTAATAATAGATTTCTAAAAAGTCTACTGAACAAAAAAAGATTTGCCATATATTATACGACAAATCTTTTAATTAACATCTTATATTAATTAGCTTGTGCAGGTTCACGGCTACCTAATCTTACCTTTTCAACAGCATGACTGCTTTCCAAATCTTCTTCTTTGAATCCGAAGAGATAAGTACATACAAATGATACAACGATTGTTGCGGCTGAAGCGATTAAGTATCCGGTGAAACTGGCATCGATACCTTTAGGATTAATAAATGAGGCGAAACCAATCAATGATCCAGCAAAGCCCCACATATCAACATGAAGTAAGCCTGTTAATAAACCACCAACGGCACTACCGATATTAGCAGTCCAGAAAATTCTACCGTACTTCAAATTAATACCATACATTGCAGGTTCTGTAACTCCGGCAAAAGCTGAAAGTGTAGCGGCACCAGCAATTTGTTTCATATCGATATTCTTCTTAGTCTTAAAGAAGACAGCCATAGCAGCGGCACCTTGAGCAATCATTGTAGCTGAAACAATGGCGTTCAAAGCACTGTGTCCGGTTGAAGCGATTTGACTGGCAACGACTGGAATAACCGCCCAATGCAAACCGAAAATAACCAAGCATTGATAGAATCCACCAATAATCAACCCTGAAATTGCAGGACTGAACTTCAATAGAGCAACAATACCACTAGCAAGATAAGAACTTAATAATGTAATAATTGGTCCAACAATTACAATAATAATTGCACTGACAATGAATACTTCTAGCAAAGGACTAAGAATCATTCTTAGAGACATTACAATATGCTTCTTAAGCCAAGGTTCAATTTTTGAAGCTAACCAAGCTGCAGCAATCATTGGGAAAATTGAATAAGTATAGTTAGCAATGTGAATTGGAATACCAAAGAAATCTCCATTGATATTCATAGAAGTACTTGCTGTCTTGCTGGCAACTTGTACTAAGGTTGGATAAGCTAGAACACCACCAACAACACCCATGATAATTTGATTGGCACCTAATCTCTTAGCTGCAGTAAATCCAACTAGGATTGGTAGGAAGTAAAAGACTGAATCTCCCATGGCATTGATGATCATGTAAGTAGAACTCTTAGCTGACAACCAATTAGCTGAAACAATTAAAGCTAATAGTCCTTTCAAAATACCAGAAGCAGCTAATAGCCCGATAACAGGCATCATGCTGGCTGTAATAACACCGATAAGAGCGCTAAAATAAAACTTAGTTTTTGGCCAAACACCTTTAGGAGCTTTGGCCTTTGGCATTTTAGCTTCAGAACTTCCACCAAAACTAGGACCTAAAGCTTTAACAACGGCATCATAAACATCATTTACAGCTGGTCCGATAACGACTTGATATTGTCCACCAGCTTTAGCAACATCCAAAACGCCATTCATATTCTTAATAGCATCGTCATTAGCTTTATTATCATCTTTCAAATAAAAACGAACACGTGTGATACAGTGGATAACGTTCTCAACATTACTTACTCCACCGACATTTTTAACAATATCTTTACCTAATTGATCATAATCAACCTTGCCACTAGGTCTAGCAGTAGCTTCTCCCGGAGCCATTGGTTCGACTTGAGCAACTTCTTGACCGGCTTTGACGTCACCAGAATTAACATGGATTTCTTTAACCGTTTTGGCCGTATTAGTAATGGCAACAATAACATCAGTTACCTTACCAGCCTTCTTGACTGCCTCTGTATCCATTGTCGCAATCTTTTGACCGGCTTTGACCGAATCCCCTTCTTTAACGAATAACTCAAAAGGAGTTCCATTCAATTCAACGGTATCAACACCCATGTGAACTAGTACTTCAAGCCCATCAGCAGTACTAAAACCAATCGCATGTTTAGTTGAAGCGACTAACATAACTTTACCAGAAACTGGAGCCACAATTTCATGGCTAGTGGGAAATACCCCATAACCTTCACCCATTGCTTTTTCTGAAAACATTGGATCGTGGACTTCAGTTATCTCAACCGCTCGCCCAGAAACTGGTGCAAGCATTTTAACTGTACCTTTCATAGAAAGCACCTCCAAAAATATTAGTAACCGATTACATACTCTTAACATATACTATATTACAACTAATCTTGTATAAACATCAAGTTTTGTAATAACTTATTATAAAATCCGCGTTGAAACACCAATAATTGGGTGTATAATACGTATTGTACATATATGTTTAAACACATAATTTTTGCTTTTTATTCTGCTATTTTATGGAGGAATTAATTATGAAACCTTTGTATTTAAAAATTACCGAACATCATTTAGTCTACTCAGACGATATAAATACTTTGGATGAAGGTAGTTTTGAATTAGATTCAAATCTGGAACTTAAACAAAATTTTCACAATTTTAAAGAAAACATTTCTGATTCGATCAATATAATCGTCATTATGAATTCTCCGCAAACTATTTTGAAAAAAAATATTTTTAGATTTAATAATGAAGTTTTTGATTTTAATGACGAATTGGAAAATATTTTCCACATTCCAGTGATCAATTACGCTGACTTAAAAAATTCAGACTTGAATACCCTAGCTCAAAAAGAAATTGACTACTCAACTTGGCATCTCGATTACTATGGAATTTCACATACTAAACGCCAATACGGTCAAGAATCAATGCAGACAGTCGGAAATGGTTTTTTAGGGTTACGTGGTACTTATTTAGAGGCCAAAGCTAACGTCGATAATTATCCCGCTACGTACGTTGCCGGAGTGTTCAATCAATTAGCTACTCCCGTTAATAATCGTAACGTTATCAATGAAGATTTGGTCAACTTACCTAATGCTCAATACTTAAGTTTTAAGGTAGATGATGGCGATTTCTTCAAAATTGATCAAAAAAATATTCAAGAATCGCTACGTTCACTAGATTTAAAAACTGGCACTTTAACTATCACAAATTTAATCAAATTAAGCGATGGTAAGGAATTAAAAATTATCGCCAAAAAGATTGCAGATTTGAAAAATTATCACAATTACTATTTACAATATGAAATTCAGCCTTTAAATTTCTCTGGTAACGTTACTGTAATTTCGCAAACTGATGCTTCAGTAGTAAATAGTAATGTCGAACGTTATAAGAATTTAGCTAAAAAGCATTTATCAGTTGATAACATTGAGAATAACGAACATGAAACCACTTTGTTAGCCCACACTAGTCAATCTAAGATTAAATTAGCTATTAAAACTTACCTACGTTTTCCACAAATTGCTGACGCAAATTATTCCGTCAATAACACTGATGAAATAGCTACCCAATTCGTCGAATTTTCTGTCTCTGAAGGAAAAACCTATTCAATCGAAAAAGATGTCGCTATTTTTACTTCTCTAGAAACAAAAACTGATATTGAACAAGTTATCAGCAAATATCATTTCATCAACGACTTTGCCTTTAATCAAAAACAAGCTCAAATAAACTGGCACCAAATTTGGAACAAGGAAGATGTTATCGTTACAGGCGACATAACGGCACAAAAATTGCTTCGTCTGAACAGTTATAACATGACTACTGCTGCACAATCTCATGCTAATAAAGATCTTGATGCTTCAGTCGGTTCTCGTGGTTTAACTGGTGAAGGTTATCGTGGTCACGTTTTCTGGGACGAACTATTCGACATGAATTTTTATGTTTTGCACGCTCCCCAATTAGTTAAATATTTACTCATGTATCGTTATAACCGTTTAGGAGCTGCAATGGATTACGCTTCTGACGATGACTATAACGGTGCTATGTATCCTTGGCAAAGTGGTATGTATGGCGATGAGCAATCTCAAGAAGTTCATTTGAATCCAATTACTAACAAATGGGACCCTGACAATTCTCGCAAACAACGTCACGTCTCTCTAGCAATCGCTTATAATATTTGGAATTATTACAATCTAAGTGAAGATGAAGAGTTTATGAAACAATACGGTCTAGAAATGCTACTTCAAATTGCTAAATTCTGGATCGATATGTCTAAATTCGATGAAAAAACTGGCAAATATTCGATTGAGAACGTAATGGGACCGGACGAATTCCATGAAGGCTACCCTGGAAATGACGACGGTGGTCTGAAGAACAATGCTTATACTAATATCATGGTCAGTTGGCTTTTCAAGCAAATCACTAAGATGTTGCATACTCAGTCAATTGATAGCATTAAAGACAATCTAAAACGAACTGATTTTAATCCTGATTATCTAGAAAAAATGGATAAAATTCGTCACAACCTCAAACTAGATTTCCAAGACGATATCTTAGGTCAATTCGAAGGATACTTTGACTTGAAGGAATTAGATTTTGACAAATACCGTCAACAATATGGCAATATCTCGAGAATGGATCGTATTCTTAAAGCTCACAACGATTCTCCAGATAATTACAAAGTTGCTAAACAAGCTGATACTTTAATGGCACTCTTTAACATTAGAGAAAGTGATTTTCTCGATATCATGAAGGATCTAGGATATCCCATCACTAACCCTAATAAATTTATCAGTGATAACATTCAATACTATATTCAAAGAACTACTCACGGATCTACCCTTTCCAGAATTGTCTATTCAATGTTGCTTTTAAAAGTCAATGATGACAAACAAGCCTGGAAATTATTCTATGAAGCTTTAACTAGCGATTATTACGATATTCAAGGTGGTACCACTGCTGAAGGAATCCACTTGGGTGTAATGGGTGCTACTTTAAATGTCGTTACATCATACTTCGCCGGAGTTGATTATCGTGGTGATCGTCTAGAAATCAATCCCCATATGCCAAAACAATGGAAGAAAATTACTTTCAACATGCTCTTTAAGGGAATTAATTTCTCATTTGAAGTTACTCAAGATACGATTACTATTGTGGCCGATAAAGATGCCGAAGTTCAATTCATTGGTAAAGACTTACCACTAACAGCTAATCAAGAAATTGAATTAACTTATTAATTTTTTAAAAGAAAAATTTTGCTAAAAATAAATAAGCAACTATTCAGATAATAGTTAATTGACTATACCTGAATAGCTGCTTATTTTTGATTTTATAAGATTATTTTGCTTCTAAGCACGATGCCAAGCAGCATAACCAATTGTTGGGAATAATCCAATTAAGCGGCTAACTTGTTGACGATCGAACTTAAATTCAATCGCTGGCAATAAGGCATTGATAGCATCTTCAGCTTGGTCACTAACTTCTGTGACACCAACTAAATGACCTTCTTTGTCATGAATTTGAGTACTGTGGGCGATTGGTTCTTTGTCAACAATATAATACCAGTAGTTAGCTAAATCATTTTCGCTGATTTGATAACCTTTCTTCTTACCTTCATCAACTGAAATTCCAGCTTGAGCAATTCTTGGAGAAGTGAAGACCACTGTTGGGATTACTGGGAATTTGATTGGATCAGTAGTTTGTCCTGAGAATAGAGACATCAAATACTTAGATTCAAAGTAAGCGGCTGGAGTTACTTTTGGTTGATTACTTGAGATAACATCCCCAGAAGCATAAATATTTTCGATATTAGTCTGTAAATAATCATTTACCAAAACACCAGTCTTATCGTATTTAACACCAATTTCATCCAAACCTAAATTATCAACATTAGGAATTCTTCCAGTAGCATCCAAAATCCAATCAGTAGTTAAAGTTTCATCTTGACCATAGTGAATTAAATAACTGTCATTTTCTTGTTCAAAAGATTGAACATTACTATTCTTGATAAATTGAACACCACGTTTTTTCAAATCAGCAACTACTTGTTCAACATATGGTTGGTAAAAAGCTCTTAGAATCTTATCAGAATGCAACATCACTGTAACTTTTGAACCAGCTTCATTAGCGATTGTGGCAAATTCCATTCCGATATAACCTGAACCAATAATCGTGATATGCTTTGGCAATTCAGTCAAATTCAAGAAATCTTCACTATCTTGTGCTAATTCAGTTCCAGGAATATCGAGACGATGTGGTTTCAAGCCTGTTGAAATAACAATCTTTTCAGCTGTAACTTTCTTATTATCATCAATAGCAACAGTATGATTATCGACAAATTTAGCATGACCGTGCATAACCTTAGCACCGGCGTCTTCCAAACGTTTTGTCAATCCTTCTGGCAAAACATCAATAATTTCTTGTTTATGTTCCATGTTTTTAGCCCAATCAATGGAAATATTTCCTTGTAAAATATCACCCATTCTTTGAGCTTCACGAGTCATTTTAACCGGTTCATCAAGCGTTATCTTAGCGTTACAACCTCGATTTGGGCAAGTTCCTCCGACTAGTCCACTTTCGATAACTCCGACAGAAACTCCTGTTTGAGCCAAGGGAGCCGCTCCATCAAAAGTACCATGACCTGCTCCAATATAAAGTACGTCAAAATCAAATTTTGCTGACATTAAAACACCCTCCGATCTTTTTATACCTTTAACATAGCTTATTTCTATTATCATGACAATTAATTTAATTTATAATAAAATGGTTCTCTAAAAAAACGATATTTATGTGTTGCATTTATAACTATTAATTTTAAACATGCTAGAATGGTCTTAATTAGATAAAGGGGAATTTGCCATATGATAGATCTGACTCGTGGAAGACCTATGAAAGTCATTTTTCTGTATACAATTCCTTTACTACTAGGTAACTTTTTCCAACAATTTTATAGTTTCATTGATACTTTAATCGTTGGGAAAACAATCAGTGTTAATGCTTTAGCTAGTGTTGGTGCTACTGGTGGTTTGACTGGTTTAATCATTGGCTTTGCCCAAGGCATGACCAGTGGTTTAACCATCCTAACGGCACAAAAACATGGTGCTCACGATGAGCAAGGTGTAAGACAGAGTTTTGCTTCTGGAATAATTATCTCTTTCTGGATCACAATTATTTTTACTTTGTTGGCCTTAGCCCTCGCCTATCCACTGTTAGTTGTTATGCAGACACCTAAAGTTTTAATTCGTGATTCATTTATCTTCTTGGAAATTATTTTTGCAGGAATATTTTCTTTCGTTGGGTTCGATTTTTTAGGTAATACAATGCGGGCACTCGGTGATTCACGTGTACCATTATTTTTCTTGATCATCAGTACCGTTTTAAACATTTTATTAGAATTAGTCTTCATTCTATATTTGCATATGGGTGTAGCTGGTGCTGGATTAGCAACCGTAGTCGCACAGACGATTACATTTATAATTCTTTATTTCTACATTCGTCATCACATTCCTTATTTGATTTTGACGCGAAAAGATTTCAAAATCGACAAAGCAGAAATCAAAGAGTTACTCCACATTAGTTTACCAATGGGATTTCAATCTTCTATCATTGCCATTGGTTCCATCATCTTGCAAGTAATGTTGAATACTCTAGGCGCTAATGCCGTTGCAGCCTATACTGTTGCTGGACGTGTTGAACAAATTGCCACTTTGCCAGCCTTCAGTTTTGGCTTAGCTTTAGTCAACTACACAGCCCAAAATCTCGGTGCTAAGAAATTCCAAAGAATCTTACGTGGCGTTCGTGATGGTATCATTATTTCTGTTTCTTCCAGTCTTGTGATTGGTGGTCTCTTGATCGTTTTTGGACGTGCCATCTCGCACCTATTCATGAATGGTTCTCAAAATGCCGTTTTAAATTTGGTTCAAATCTACTATTACTTCAACGGTTCGACTTACTTTATTTTGTCGATACTATTCATCGTTAGATATACACTTCAAGGTTTGGGCAATCAAAAAGCTCCTACTATTGCCGGAATTGCTGAACTATTGATGCGGGTCTTCGCCGGAATCGTTTTAGTTCACTTCTTTGGTTTCTATGGAGCTGCCATGGCCAATCCATTAGCTTGGAGTGGATCAGTTCTAGTTTTAGTAAGTACGTGGAATATTCAAATTAAAAAGCTCAAGAATATGAGTAATCTTCTCGGTGAAAATATTTAAAAAAGCAATCCCACTTAAAATAAAAATTGCCTCAATTCAGATATAGTTGATTAACTATCTATCTGAATTGAGGCTTATTTGTTTGGTCATAAAAATATAAAACTACTATTTAGTCCGGAATAGCAAAGAAAATTGGCTCAGTAGTGAAATTATTCTTAGCAACTTGTTGCTTAGAATAAGGCCGAGTTTTGAGATTTTGCGCACTTGGTTCATGCAAAAGCTCAAAATCGTGCCCACTACGTTCCAGCCAAATTTTCTTTGCTATGGAGGACGGAATTCTAAACTATTCTAAAAGGTGAGATTGCTTTTTATTTGTCCTCGTTTAAATATTGAGCTGTCATATTCAAAGCATCTTCGACGGCTGGAACTTTACCGATGTAATTTAAAAAGGCATGTCCTAAGCCACCATAACGAATATATTTAGCATCGCACCCAGCTAAACCAATTTTTTGGACAAAAGCTTCATCTTGCAATCTAAATGGATCAAATTCACCAGTCAACATTAATACCTTTTTAAAAATTAATGGCTGAGCATACAATGGTGAAATAATTGGTGCTTCTAGGTCGATATTTTGCCCGTTCACATAATATTTTGTCATGATAGAATCCAATTGCTTAAACTGCGTATAATTGTTGTGCAAAATACGTTTTTGGTCTTCTTTAATTGGAATTTCATGATCATTCCAAAAACAGCCTTGATGATTAGAACCATGTACAACTGTGGGATAGAATAAAACATGCTTCTCTATTTCACAAAGTCCTAAATTATGACACAGTTGACTGACACCTAAGGCAATCGCACCACCGGCGGAATCCCCCGCTAAAGATATCTTTTCAAACGATTTATGAACTTCAGCTACAACCGACAATGAATCCATGATGCCGTTTGGATAAGGCTTTTCTGGGGCTATTCCATAATCAACACTGTAAATCACCCCAGCAAATTTAGTGGCTAAAAAACTTAAAAATGGTAAAGTATCTTCTGGAGTACCACCATAAAAAGCTCCGCCATGCATATAAACTAGAGCTTTATTTGATGATACATTATCTCTAAAAATCTTCAAATAGCGAACTTTACGACCTAACTCGTAAGTAAAATTATTTTCTACAGTAATATTAGGATAAGGATTTTGGACGATATTGTGATTATTGCCATCACGTAATTGCGTCAAATCATCTGGTAAATCTGGATCATCCGGTAATTGTTTCAAGTGATCAAAAATTATTGGGTCATAAGAATGTGCATCCACTCGATCTTTAACTATCATTTGGACTCTCTTCAAATGTGGTATATCAACAGATTGAATTTGATTTAGTCGTTCAAGTTCTACGTTATAATTATTCTTTATCATAAACGTCACCATTCTCTAAAAAAATTAATTTGTTATCCTTATAACTAATCACATTATATTACATGTTTAAACATATCTTTTTCTAGATTATAACAAATATTTTTATTAAATATGACAAAACGACAATTAGGAGGTTATTTTTTTGACAACGGAAGCCAAACTATCTACTCGCCAAAGAAATTTATTAACAATGCTTAATTTATTACAGCAAGATAGTTCCCAATCAGCTAAGGATTTATCAACTCAAACTGGCCTAAGTATTGTTAGCATCAATAAATTACTAGATGTATTGGACAACAAACAACTCATCACTAATGGTTTTTTAAATACTCCCGGACGACGTGCCAAAACTTATCAATTACGAGCTGATGCCGGTAAATTAGGAATTATACAATTGATTGAAAATAATGGAAAAATTCAAATAACCTATTTTCTTTGCGATTTATTAGGACAAGTTTACCTACGAAAAGAAGCTGCTAAATCTCTAGATTCATTAGATTACTTATTAGACTTCATCAAAAATATGGCTGCAAAAGATCAACCTGACAAAATTATTGTTGGCATTCCAGGTGTAGAATTGAATGCTCTTTTACAAATTAGTGACGTACAATCACTTCAAGGTATTAACTTAAGTGCCGCAATTACTACTGCCACTGGTATCGACTCTTCAATCGTTAATGATGTCAACGCTAGTACTTATGGTGCCAATGAAAAATCTTCTTCGGAAAATATTACAGTTGGCATCTACTTTCCTAAAAGTTTTGGACCTGGTGTTGGTATCGTCATTAACAATCATTTACTACACGGTGCCGACGGTTTAACTGGTGAAATTCAATTTGGTACCGTTTCTTCAGAGAATAAAACTCAAGAAATAATTCAACATTTACAAAATATCATCAGTCTATTGAATCCTAATTTAGTCATCGCCTATGTCGAAAAATTAAACTTATCAGATACTGAAATCAGCCATATTAAACAAACCATCGATCGTAAATTACCATTACACCAAAACTATTCATTAAACTTCGACCATAATTTTGAAAATGATTATTTAACTGGTTTAATTGCGATTGGAAGACGACAATTTTTACGTGAACGAGTCTTAAATTGAAAACGTTTTACCAATTTGGTACAATATCCTTATCTTAATTAACCAAATTAAAAAAGGAGTACTTATGATTAAATTAATCGCTATTGATGTAGATGACACACTTTTGAATTCACAAAATAAAATTACTATTCAAACGAAAGAAGCTTTACAAAAAGCTCTTCAAATGGGAATCAAAATTGTTCTTTGTTCTGGTCGACCCTTAGCTGGAGTGAGTCCTTATTTAAATGAATTAGGTATCAGTGGTGATGAACAGTACGTAATTACTTATAACGGTGCATTAGTTGAGACCGTTTCTGGCAATATCATTTCCAAAAACACTTTAGACAATGATAGTTATCGAAAAATCGTCAGTTATGCCACTATCAACCATATGCCATATTATGTTTTAGACGATGAAAGTAACGTCTACACTTCTGATCATGATGTTAATCGTTTTGCTATCATTCAAGCTTGGGAAAATAGCGCTGGAATTTTGATTCGTACTCCCGATGAATTGGACGACGATTTTGAAATAACAAAAGCTGCCATTGTTGGCGAAAAAGAGCAGCTCGATCAATTTGAACAACCAGTTAAAGATCAATTCTCAAATGACTATTACGTAGTTCGTGCTGGTGGTAATTTTTTGGAAATTATGCATCAAGATGTCAACAAGGGCAGCGGTCTGAAAAAATTGGCTCAAGCACTCAAAATAGAACCAGATGAGATCATGACTCTTGGTGATGAGCAAAACGATATTCCAATGTTCAATTTTGCTGGAACAGCTGTGGCTATGGGTAACGGTTCAGACCTCGCTAAATCCCATGCTGACTACGTTACTGATACCAATGATAATGATGGAATTGCCAAAATTTTAACCAAAAAAATCTTTTAATAATTTAATAATTTCGATTGCTAGTTCTTTAAACTCTCTTTTACAATTAAATCAAACTTGAAAGGATTTAATAATATGACAATCAAATTAGTTGCAACCGATATGGATGGTACTTTTTTAACTGATGAAAAGACCTTCGATAAATCTAGATTTCAAAAAGTTTATGATTATATGCTCCAAAATAATGTTCAATTCGTTTCTGCCAGTGGAAATCAATATGATCAATTAAGAAATTTCTTCAAAGATTTTCCAGAAACTTTATTCGTGGCTGAGAATGGTGCATTGGTCGGTAGTCATAATGAAGTCTTTCGTTCCGACGTTTTCAGTGATGATTTGAAGATGCGCGTAATTGATCTCTTAAATGGTTTGGACGAAATTCAAGCAGTCATGTGTGGCGAAAAATCTGCTTATGTTTTAAAAAGCTCAACTCCTGAATTTATCAAAATTAGCACCTTCTACTTTCCAACGATTAAATTAGTCGACGACTTTAAAGCAGTTGATGATAATGTTTTGAAATTCTCTTGCAACTGTCCTGATGATGAAACAGAATTATACATGCAAAAATTGGCTGATCTAATCGGACCTGAAGTTGCCATTCCATCAAGTGGTCACGGTGATATTGATGTTGTAAGAGCTGATGTTAACAAAGCTTACGGTTTAGAATATTTATCGAATAAATTAAACATAAAGCCTGAAGAAATGTGTGCTTTCGGTGACGGTGGTAATGACTTGGAAATGCTACGATATGTCGGTCACAGCGTTGCAATGGAAAATGGTTCACCCATCGTTTTAAAAACAGCCAAGTATCAAACAATCAACAATAATCAACAAGGTGTTATTGCTCATTTAGAAGAAATTTTTGGTATATAAAAAAGAGCGTGTGGATAATCCACAGGCTCTTTTATTGTTCAAAATAACGTTTCTTTTCCATTTCCCAATACTTTTTATCTTGATCGTTAATCTTACGTAAAACTTTACAAGGATTTCCAACCGCTATAACGCTACTAGGAATATCCTTAGTAACAATGGATCCCGATCCAATTACAACATTATCGCCAACCGTGACACCTGGATTAAAGACTACATTTCCTCCAACCCAAACATTATTGCCAATCGTTATTGGTTTACCATATTCATAATGTTCATTACGAATCACTGCATCAATTGGATGCCCTGCTGTGTAAAGACCCACTCGTGGTCCAAACATAACATTGTCGCCGATTTTGACGTTAGCAATATCTAGAATTATACAGTCATAATTGCTATAGAAATTCTCTCCTATAACGGTGTTACACCCATAATCAGTGTGAAATGGGGGTTCGATATGGATTTTTTTGCCACTTTGCTTGAAAAGGTCCTTTAAGATTGCTTGTCTATCAGCTTCTTGATATTCGGTCGTTTGGTTATACTCACGCAACAATCTCTTAGCCTTATGAAAATCTTTAGCAAGCTCTGGATCATCAGCAATGTATAAATCGCCAGATAACATTCTTTCTTTTTGTGAGCGCATATTCTCTCCTATCTAAAAACGGGTTTACTATTACGATATTGAATATCTTCAACACCATCAAGAACATTGCTATAACGTGCTGCCGCAAAGAAATAATCTGACAAGCGATTAATGAATTTTAAAACAAATTCATTGATTGGTTCTTCTTGCATCAAAGCCACGATTTCTCTTTCGGCACGACGAGTAACAGTTCTAGCTAGATGTAAATTGGCCGCAGTTTTTGAACCACCAGGTAAGATAAATTTCTTAGTTACTGGCACTTTAGCTGAATAATCATCAATCTTTTTTTCAAGCCAATCGACTGAACCATTGTCATCCTTAAAAATAAAATCATGTTTTTTATCCGTTGGTGAAACGGCCAAATCGGTGCCACAGTCAAATAATAATTGTTGAATCTCTAATAATTCATCTTTTAAAACTTCTGTTTTATCAGATAAATTAGCAATCACTACCCCAACCAATGAATTTAATTCATCAACTGTTCCATATGAATCAATTCGTTGAGCCGACTTATATAAAACATCATTGCCAATAATTCTAGTTTTTCCTTTGTCACCAGTTCTAGTATAGATTTTCATTTATGTACTCCTTATATAATTAAGTGTATGAATAATTATCATACATTCTATAATAAATTATCAATAATTTCACAATGAATAACCGTAGCTTTATCTCTTGCACCTATGTATAATATCACATGTAAGCGCAGTCATTGTGAAATTGGAGGAGATTACATGAATGATAGTTTAACCTTACAGCTAGTAGGGGAATTCGTTGGTACATTAATTTTGATCTTACTTGGTGACGGAGTTGTCGCCGCAGTTACTTTGAAAAAATCTAAGGCCGAAGGTTCTGGTTGGATTGCCATTGCTCTTGGTTGGGGACTTGCAGTAACTTTGGGGGTTTACTGTTCAGCCTTTTTAAGTCCAGCTCATTTGAATCCAGCAGTTACGTTAGGTATGGCCATTGCTGGAGTCTTCCCTTGGTCTAGCGTCATTCCTTATATGATTGCTCAAACCTTAGGTGGTATCGTTGGTGCCATTATTGTTTGGCTCAACTACTATCCACATTGGGAAGAAACCGAAGATTCTAGTGCAATCTTGGGTGTTTTTGCAACTGGACCTGCCATTAGAAATTACTTCTTTAACTTTTTAAGTGAATTCATTGGTACATTTGTCTTAGTTTTCGCACTATTAGCCTTTACACGTGGTAAATTTACTGAAGGATTAAATCCTATTGTTGTCGGACTATTGATTACAGCTATTGGTTTCTCACTTGGTGGAACAACTGGTTATGCGATTAATCCAGCCCGTGATCTTGGACCAAGAATTGCCCACCAAATTCTACCAATTGCCAATAAAGGCGATTCCGATTGGGCTTACAGTTGGGTTCCTATTTTCGGACCTCTAGCTGGTGGTGCTGTTGGTGCATTCTTATATTTACTAATTCCGTAATAATTTAAAAAGCGAACCTAAATCAATAGGCTCGCTTTTTTCATGCTCAAAATAAATCATACTTTTTCTTATAGTTGTTGAATAACTTTATCCACCGTTTACCCACGAACAATAACAATACGGCAGTAAACAAGGCGTGAACGAAATCAAAATAAAAACTAGCTAAAATTGAAGTAAAAATACTCTTAATTGTAATTGGATCAACATAACCGATAATGTAATAAATATCCATGATCCAGCCCATCAAAAAGCCACTGAAAAAGCCCCAAACAACCAAGAGCCACTTAGGAACATCGTTACCCATTAAACCTGAAACTAGACCAATCACACCTAACGCAAACATCTGCCATGGCGTCCAAACACCTTGTCCAAAATACATATTAGATGTCAAAGCAATGATTGTTCCCATTAAAAAGCCAGTCTCTGGACCACTAACGACTGCTCCCATAATTAAAATAAACAATTCTGGCTTTACAGATGGCAAGGCCGCAAAAATTATTCTACCGACAACTGCTAAAGCACAAATAATAGCAATAAAAACTATCTCCTTAGAATTGTGTTGTGACTTCTCAAATTTCCAAAAATAAACTCCCAGAGTCACAATTAAAAATCCAAATGAGAATAATAAATAGTTTCGACTAGAAAAAACGGCCATCAAAACTAAAACTAACAGTGATAATACTAATAAAATTGTTGATTTACGATTCAAATCGTTCAATATCCTTCCATGTTAAAGCTTTGGGGAAAATATCTCTCAAAGCTTTATTTATTTCTGTTGTATAAAAAAATCTGTGACTAAAAAACATCTGTGGACTATTGAACTCACTTAACTTGCCACTAAACATCAATGCCACTTGATCAAAGTACTGAGCCGCAAATAATAAATCGTGACTATTGACAAAAACTGTGCCACCTTTTTCTTGAAAATCTTTGAGACGTCGGCCCAACTCCATTCGTTTATTGGGATCTAGGCCCTTTGTCGGCTCATCTAAGAACAAAATTTGTGGATTCTTAATAAATCCCAAGGCTAACGCCAAAAATTCTTGCTGACCACCGCTTAGGTCATAAGGGCTGACGTTTTCCAATCCTTCTAAAGAAAAGGCTTCTAAAACGTCCGCCACTTTTTGCTGGCTCTGGCTCAATTCAATTTGAAATTCTAATTCCTTTACGACTGTATCTTTAACAAACAAAGTTGCTGGATCTTGTGGTAATACAAATACATTACGATAAAAATCTTTAGTTATTTTTTTTCCAGCGAACAAAATTTGACCAGATTGCTTTTGCAATTGTTGCGTAATGACTTTGAGTAACGTCGTCTTTCCCATGCCATTGGGACCAACTACACAATAAGATAATCCCTTCATCAACTTAAAGCTGACATTATCAACAATGTTGTTGCCATTGTAATTAAAGCGAAAATTCAATCGATTCACTGAAAATAATTCGTTGTCACTCTGAATCGGAACATCACTATCTCTAAATTTCAATTCAGTTTGATGACGATGGATAATTGCACCTAATTTTTTATTATTTAGAGGCAAAGAAACTCGTTCTGGTAAATGCAATTCCAAAAATAACCGATCCGCTTGCGTTAAATAATTTCTATAACGAGGATTGCCAAAAATGGTTAGCAATGCTTCATTGATATTCTGATCAACAATCAAGTGACTTGCTTCCATGATGACTAAACGATTCGCATACTGTATTACTTGATCTAGTTTATGTTCCACTAAAATAATTGTCATATCAAACTCAACATTAACTTTATGAACCATTTGCAATAACTTCTCGGCTGCAATTGGATCAAGCTGAGAAGTAGGTTCATCTAAGAGTAAAACTTGTGGTTTCAAAATCAAGGCACTGGCTAAATTGATCAATTGCTTTTGACCGCCAGATAGATTCTTAACTGGTTCATCCAACAAATTAATTATTCCCAAAAAACTAGCAATTTCAGCGATTCTCAAACTACTTTCATTGTCAGATTGACCTTGATTATCGAGGATAAACTTTAATTCATCCCTAGGTGTTTCCATAATCAACTGATTATCCACAAATTGTGAAACATAAGCAAAATGATTAGTGTCACGTAACAATTCAGTTTCAATATTACCAGAACTCTTACCGTCAGCTATTGGCAATAACTGTTTTAACAAAGTACTTTTACCACTACCAGTCTCCCCAATCATTACCACAAAATCACCCTTGTTGAGCGCAAAATTAATCTTGTCTAACGAAAGTCTTTGACTGTTGTAGTATTGGAAACTGTAGTTTTTGAAACGTAATATTTCCACCATAAATACGCCCATCCTCCTGTAATTAATGGCAACAAGATTAGTAAACTGTCCAAAATCATGATTATCCAAATTTTAATATCTGTTTGAATAGATAAATTAGCCGAACCAAAGTTTATTTTACCAATTTTTAAGATTACCAAAATTAAATTGATTATTATTGATATTAAAACGGTACTCAAGATTGCCCAGTCACTGGTTTTAAAATCAGTCTTGCCTATTTTTTGTTGTCGCTGTTCATAACCTTTCAAAGTTAATGCATCGGCCACATTCATGAAATTGGCAATCGACTTATTCAACACCACTTCTGTTAATGCCATAGTTTCTTTGATTCTTTGACTAAATTTTTTTGATTCTTCATAAATTCGAAATTTATTTAATTCTTTAGTCTCACGATAAATAGCAATAATTTGGGGAATGAATTTAATTGTTAAAACAAAGACAATCGCCACACTCTTAAAGAATTTTGCTAACAATTCAAAAATAACTTTGATTCTAATCAACGCATCGTATAAATAAAAGGCCCACAGCAAATTAACAAATGAAATTCCTAAAATAATACCATTACTAAGCGATTCAGTAGTAATTTTTACCAAAGGCAACACCAACAGAAGATTATTGCCACGCTGATTTAAAATCAAATTAAACAATACGGTAACTAAAAAAATCATTCCCGAAAATTTATAATACGTTTTGAATTTTTCTTGTCGTGTATAAAATGATACAACCAATAGTGAAATTAATACGCCAGTAATAATAATTGGATTATTAAACAGTAGAGATATCAAAATAACATTGGCCAAATAAATAAATATTACCAAATTATTAGTATTTTTTTGAAAATAAAAAACTAACTGATTCAATATCCCCACCTCTTTTCCAATATTCTTATTCTAACTTATTAACTTTAAAAAACTAAATGATTCAAGAAAGTTTTATTTTGTTATAATTGAAAACGTGTTTAATTTATGAGGAGGATTTTATCGATGAAAAGAATTGCTGCATTTTTAGCTACATTATTGATGCTACTCGGAGTATTCGCTCCAGCCGCTGCAACACCTGTTCAAGCTAAGTCAACTAAGAATATCAAGGTAACTTACGTCTTGAAGAAGAACAAGAAACAAATCGCCAAGAAAACTCTAACTTTAAAGAAAAATACCACTGTTTCTAAAGGGTTGAAAAAAGCCTGGAAAGTTACTGATAAAGATGGCTTCATCACAAAGATCGATGGTCACAAACAAAATACTAAGAAAAAAATTTACTGGACTTTTACCGTCAACAAGAAACAAGTTAATGTTTCAGCTGACAAGAAGAAATTACATAACAAAGACAAAGTCGAATTCAAGCTTTCAAAATATAATGGCTAATAAAAATGCATTCAACAATTCCAAATGGAAAATGTTGAATGCATTTTTTATTTGTTAACGTTAAATGTATAAGAACTTGAATAGAATGGAACTCGATATGCTCTATAAACATAAGCTTTGGAGGCCGCATTTTCAATTGTTACGTTGAAAACTTGATTACCGGCTTGGTCGACTTCAATAATATTACTTTCTTTACCATTACTCTTATATCCGAAATCGACTAATGTATTACCATTAGATTCTCTTTCAGCATATCCGATGATATTAGTAAAGTTAGCTTTACCCAAGTTTTTCCCATAAGCCCAAGTTTGATCAATTGTCATATTCTTAGTATTGATATGATATTGAACAGCTTGTGAATACTTACCACTCGTCTTCTTATCACCATTTGTAACATCGATATTATTGTCGTACAAGAGTACATCTTCAGAATTTTTGCCTTTACTCAAAAGGTATAATCCGTGTTGACCACCAGTAATTGATGTTCCTTTAGTTGGTGTTAGAACCTTACTACGATATTTCTTAGGCCATGATGACTTCTTCTTGCCACTGTAAATCCAGATGATTTTATCGGTCTTATAATCTAGTTTCATAATCATATCTTGATTACGTCCTGAAATCATAATTGAATTATCAGATGCATCGTAGTCAATTGCATTTTGATGGAACCAATCGACTTTATCATCTGAACCAGCTTTATAATTCTTGTACATTGAACTAGGCAAGATCTTCTTCAAATCGATAACTTTGACTACTTTACCGGTCTTATGAGAAATCTGAACCATAACATCTTCTTTGTACTTCGAACCATCGCTGACCGTAGCTAAAATATCTTTATTTGGTAATTCAACTAAATCATGGTGAATCAAAGTAGTTTCATCTTTGGCATTTCCTGAATCATTTGATTTCGTCTTAGTACTGAAAGTATATTCTTTATAAACTCGGCCTAAAACGTCTGTTTCAATCAAGTCATTGTATACTTGTGAATCTTGATTTTTCTTGGTCAAAACTAACATATGACCATTAGAAATTTGTTCAATCGTATGTTGTGAATAATCAGTTGAATACCAACGAACTTCTCCATCAGCATCAATTGCAAATGGTTCTTTGGTTGTTCGATTAACGATAGTTAACTTATTGTCACCGATATCCATTTTTGATTTATCATTCTTAGAAACAGTTATCTTGGCATTCTTGACGTATTTTGGCAATGAACCAGTCTTAATTTGAATTGTCTTTTCATCAGTTGTGTTATCCTCATAAGTAACTTTAATCGTTACATTATTAGTAGTATTAGCATACAAACCTACTACTGGTACTTGATGAGTTGTAGAATTACCATTTACCTTATTAGTAATATCCGTCTGATTAGTTTTACCCTCAACAGTATATGAAACTTTCGCTTTTTGATCAGTGTGGAAAACTACTAACGCAGTCAATGGTGACGTCTTATATGGATTAACCTTAATATACGGATCATCCAGTGTATACTTTTTATTTTTGACTACTTTTTGGTAAGTCTTTGTTAACGTTGCTTGTTCATCCTCACGTGTAGTAACAAGCTTCGAACCGATATTTTTCTTTATCTGAGCGGTAGATAGTACTTGTGAATCATTGCTGCTTTGACTACATCCCACTAAGAGAAAAGAAATAAATAATAACGGTATTAAAGAAAATACGACTCTCCTCCTCAAAAAATTATTCCCTCCTTTTATTCTTATACGAATAATTTAGCAAATAAATATTTATATTCCTTCAACATTTTATGAACATTCTATGAAATTTTGTTCAAAAAAAGCCTAAAATTATCTATTTCAGGATAATTTTAGGCTTAATTTATTTAATTATTAATGGTTGAAGATTCTTTTCAATTTCAGTCAATGGAGTATCAACTTGAGCTAAGGTAGCAGCTGTATAAGCGCCTTCTACCAACGCCACGTCATATTTATGAATTGTTTTATCGGTCATTTCCATCAACATTTCAAGGTTCATCTTCGAACTACCTAAATCATAAAAAGCTAAAATTTCATCACCAGTATTATTATCAACAGCCGCTTGAATTTTCTCCAATGAAGAGCCAATTTCATCTTCATCAGTCCCACCAGCTGTGGTAATTGACAAATCTGGTGCTGCTTGAGAAATTAAATCTTTCACTCCAGCAGCAATTTTACTAGAGTGAGAAACTATCACAATTCCATATTTCATTATTAATCCCCCAACACTTCTAGTAAGGATTCAAATAAGTACGCACTTGACTGTGCACCAGGATCAATATGGCCCTTTGACTTTTCCTCTAGATAACTAGCACGACCCTTAGTTGCTACTAACCCTTTGACATTTTCTAATGCTGAGTCGATAACCTTCTGCTCGAAAGCATCATTTTTTAAAGCATCGCTAATTGGTTGCCAAACATCGATCATTGTCTTCATACCGACATCTGATTGGCCACGACGTTTAATACCATCAGTTCCAATTTGGATTAAATCGGACAATTCAATATTTTCTGTTTTGACAGCTTTAGACATATCTAAAAAGGCAGTTCCATACAAAGGACCTGAAGCCCCGCCAACCTTTTGGATCATTGCAAAGGCAGTTGCTTTATATAAATCAGCCACGTTTTCGGGATCCTTTTTAGCAAAAGAATCTTTGATAGCATTCATCCCACGATCCATATTAGTTCCGTGATCACCATCACCAATTGCCGTATCTAATTCGTTTAAGTTTGCTTTGTTAGCTTGAACTTTTTCTACAAATAAATTAATCCATTTTTTAGCATCAACTAATTCTATTTTCATCGTATCTTCCTCTCTACCAAGCGATTGTTGTAACTGGTTCCTTTAAGAATTTGATCCAATCACTATCTGCTTTCATGATAGTCAAAGAAATTCCTTGCATATCAAGTGATGTGACTAGATTGCCAACTTTACTAAATTCTACATCGATACCTTTATCAGCTAATTCTTTCAAAACATCATTAGCAAAAATGTATTGTTCCATCAAAGGAGTTCCACCCATACCATTAACTAAAATAGCAAAACTACCTGATTTATCATCAAATTCCTTTAAAATCTTTTCAATCAATTCATGTGCCAAGTCTTTTGAAGGTTGGATCTTTTCAACAGCATAGCCACGTTCATTGTGGATACCAATACCGTATTCAATTTCATCGTCACCTAATTCAAATCCAGGATGCCCAACAGCAGGCACAGTAGCTGCATGAAGAGCAATTCCAATAGTTTTAGTATTGTCGATAACCTTTTGGCCTAAAGCTGCGACATCGTCTAAGGACATCTTAGAACGAGCAGCAGCGCCAACGATTTTTTCAACTAAAGCAGTACCGGCAACCCCACGTTTACCTTGAGTAAATTCACTGTTTTCTACTGAAATATCATCGTCAACGACAATCGTCTTAATTTTAATATCATCCGCTTCAGCCATTTCTTTAGCCATGTCGAAATTCATAACATCACCGGAGTAATTTTTAACTACTAACAAAACACCCAATCCTTGATCAACTGCCTTGATAGCTTCATAAATTTGGTCAGGAGTTGGTGAAGTAAAGACTTCTCCAGCTACAGCGGCACTGAGCATTCCATCGCCCACGTAACCAGCATGCAATGGTTCATGACCACTACCACCACCAGAAACGATACCGACTTGTTTGTTTTCAGCAAATTTCTTATCATTTCTAACTACAGCAGTCGTACCGTCAATCTGTCTTACTAAATCAGAATTGGTTTTAACTAAACCTGAAATCATTTCAGGAACAATATCCTCAACATTATTAATAATCTTCTTCATGTTCTCCTCCTTGTTTACGCTTACAAATTTTATTATACAGCTTTTTCATAACAAAAAAACTACCCTAGAAATTGATTCTTTATTAAGCTAGATCAGTTTGGGATTCCGTCCTCCATAGCAAAGAAAATTTGGCTGGAACGTAGTGGGCACGATTTTGAGCTTTTGCATAAACCAAGTGCACAAAATCTCAAAACTCGGCCTTATTCTAAGCAACAAGTTGCTAAGAATAACTTCACTACTGAGCCAATTTTCTTTGCTATTCCAGACTAG
The DNA here is from genome assembly GCF_014058425.1 of Companilactobacillus pabuli. Classification (NCBI taxonomy): domain Bacteria; kingdom Bacillati; phylum Bacillota; class Bacilli; order Lactobacillales; family Lactobacillaceae; genus Companilactobacillus; species Companilactobacillus pabuli. The sequence continues at coordinate 655,495 of NZ_CP049366.1, read as the reverse complement.
ACAGTGGTTCTATATCTTTATGACCAAACAAATAAGCCTCAATTCAGATAAATAGTTAATCGACTATATCTGAATTGAGACTTTTTGATTTACTTGAGATAAATAATAAATGTCGTTATTTCATTTTTGTGGATGATCAGTACTTCCAGCGTCCACAAAGCAGAATGGACAACGACATCTAACGGTAACCTAATTTAAGAAAGAATCAGAAATTAGAGTATTTTTTTTATGCCAAACTAGCTTTAGGCAAAATATTAATGATATAAAGTAAAATTACGAAAACAACGAACAATCCATACATGATAGGATTGATTTCTTTTCTCTTACCGGCAGCCAACATAGTAATTGGATAAACCAAGAAACCAAAAGCAATACCGTAGGAAATGTTATAAGTCAATGGCATACCAACGATTGTTAGAAAGGCTGGCAAAGCAATTTCAAAGCGATCCCATCTGATTCCTTTCATTGACTGTGCCATCAATGTACCAACGATAATCAAGACTGGTGCTGTAACGTTAGTTGTCACAACCGATAATAATGGTGAGAAAAACATTGATAAAGCAAACATAACACCGACTGTGATTGAAGTTAAACCAGTTCTACCACCAACGGCGATACCTGCTGAAGATTCAACATAAGCTGTTGGAGGAGTAGTACCAAAGACGGCCCCACTGACCATTGAAATTGAATCAGCCATTAAAGCATGACCAATTCTTGGCATTTTACCATCTTCGTCTTGCATAACGTCAACTTGTTCAGCCAAACCAATCAAAGTACCAGCAGTATCAAAAAAGGCTACTAATAAGAAGATTATTACAACAGCCCATAGCTGTGGATGCGTAATATCTGAAATATGCATCACTCCAACACCAAAAGTTGGCTTTAAACTAGGGATTGTCGAAACGATATGCGATGGCATAGGAATCAATTTAGTAACTAAGCCCACGATAGTCGTAAAGACCATCCCGATAAAAATAGCTCCAGGAATTTTACGAGCCATCAAGATTGCTGTTACTAACAATCCAACAATTGTCAACCAAGTAGTAGGAACAGCAAATGATCCGATAGCTACTAATGAAGACTTACTAGCGGTGATCAGTCCCCCACCTTGCAGACCGACAAAGGCGATAAAGATACCTAACCCGGCAGCCACCGCCAACTTCAAATCTTTAGGTATTGCATTAATAACAACTTCACGAATTTTCATTAATGAAAGAACTAAGAAAATCAAACTGGCTACAAAAACTCCGGCCATGGCTGTTTGCCAAGGAATTCCCATCGCTATAACGACAGAATAACTGAAAAAGGCATTGTCGCCTAATCCCGGTGCAATCGCAATTGGATAGTTAGCCAAAATCCCCATCAAAATTGAACCAACGACTGCAGTTAATGCTGTAGCGGTAAATAAAGATCCTTTGTTCATCCCCGAGTCTCCCAAAACTTGCGGATTAACAAATAAAATATAAGCCATAGATACAAACGTTGTTAGACCAGCTAAAATCTCACGTCTAACATTTGTCTTGGCTTCTTCGAGATGGAATAAACGTTCCATAAAACTTAAATTCCGTCCATCTTGTAATGAATTCACAATAAACGCCCCTTAGAAAATATAAAAACTTTTTTCGAACTTTTCTAGTATTGCAGATTATTCGGGTTTTGACAAGCAAATTAGAAACATTTTATTATTTTTTATTTATATCGTTCGGATTTTGCTATTATTTTATTAATATATTTTGGATTTTAAGCAAATTCATAGTTACGTATAACGCTATTGTTCGGATTTTGCTGAAATTCGCACAAAAAAAGAAGACTCAAACGAGAAACGTTCAAGTCTTCTTTTTTCAGAAATATTAGTTTGTAACAGCTGATTTTTCAGAAATCTTAATAGTTCCATCAACTAAATCAGCTTTTAAGTTTTTAACGTCCAAATGGTCGAGATAGAATTCAGCTACTTTATCTCTAATTTGTTGTTCAATGACACGACGTAATGGTCTTGCTCCCATGGCTTCATCATATCCTTCATCAATCAACCATTCTTTAGCTTCTGGTGTGACCTCCAAAGTGATTTGCTTCTTAGCCAAATTAGCATTGACGTCATTTAACATTAAGTTAACGATTTGGTTCAAGTCTTTCTTTGATAGATGAGTAAACTCAACGATACCATTGAATCTATTCAAGAATTCTGGTTTGAAGTAAGGAGCCAATTTATCCATTAACTTCTCATCTTCAGTTGCTTTATTGCCAAATCCAGCATTGGATGTAGCAATAATGATCGTATTCTTGAAATCAACGACGTTTCCTTGTCCATCCGTCAAACGACCATCATCCATAACTTGCAATAGCAACGTCAATACTTGAGGGTTGGCCTTTTCAATTTCATCTAACAAAACGATGGAATATGGATTACGACGAACCTTTTCAGTTAACGTGTTGCCATTATCTTCGTAGCCGACATAACCAGCTGACGTACCGATCAACTTAGATACCGCTGTTAAATCTGAATACTCACTCATATCCAAACGAACGATAGCATCCTTACTGCCAAACATATCTTTGGCTAATTGTTTGACTAATTCCGTCTTACCAACACCAGTAGGACCAACGAATAAGAAACTACCGATTGGACGATTGCCATCATCAAAACCAGCCCGGTTACGACGAATAGCTCTGACTACCATATCAACAGCTTCATTTTGACCGATAACCTTACTCTTTAAGCGTTTGCCCATATCTTTGAGACGTTCAATGTCGCTGGCACCCATTTGTGATACAGGAACACCAGTTAATCTTTGAACGGATTCAGCAATGTCGTTAACAGTTGCTACTGGTTCATCAGTCTGTTCGTCACCTTTATCAAGTTTTGCTTGTAAGTCTTCAATGTGCTTCTTCAAACTAGCGGCTTTTTCATAATCTTCTTTTTTAGCAGCAGCTTCTTTGTCAGCTTCGGCTTGTTTGAGATCTTTTTCCAAACTTACTTTGTCAGTTACCGGATTTTTAGCTGCCAAGTGTGCCGCTGTCATATCGATCAAGTCAATTGCCTTATCAGGTAATGATCTTTGAGGAATATATTGAACGGAATAATCAACTGCAGCCTTCAATACATCATCTGGTAATTTGACGTGATGATGATCTTCGTATGATTTACGTAAGCCCTTCAAGATTGCTACAGTAGCATCTTTACTTGGTTCATTAATCGTTACATCATTGAATCTTCTTGCCAAAGCAGCATCTTTCATAATTGTATTACGATACTCATCTTGAGTTGTGGCACCAATAATTGAAATCTCACCACGACTCAAAGCTGGTTTGATAATGTCAGCCAATCCTTTACTACCAGAATCAGAGCCACTTGAGCCCGCACCGATAATTTGATGAATTTCATCGAAGAACAAGACGACATTGCCAGCCTTTTTTACTTCGGCCAAAAGCTTTTGAATGTTCTCTTCAAATGATCCACGGTATTGTGTCCCCGCTTCAAGAGAAGAAACATCGATTGAAATAATTTGTTTGTCTTTGATAGCTTCAGGTACATCGCCTTTGACGATTGCTTGAGCTAAACCTTCAACTACCGCAGTCTTACCGACACCAGCATCACCAACGAGAATTGGATTATTCTTCGTTCTCCGGCTTAAAACCTCAGCTGTTTCTTGAATCTCTTTATCACGGCCAATAACTGGATCCAAAAGTCCATCTTTAGCTTCTTGAGTCAAATTACGACCTAACTTCTCTAACATTGTGCCATTTTTTGTTTGTTTATTATCGCTGATAGGAATATTCTCCCCAGCAGTTCTTGCTTCTTGATATTTTGCTAATTCTTCAGGAGTCAATTCTTGACCATTCACATAATACTTAGCTTGCGAATTGCCGTTTTGTTGACTCATTAATCTTCTAAATATTTCGTCCATATTGTCGTTAAATGGATCTCCATCCCAAAATGATCTTGCCATATAAAAGCCTCCTCACTTTAAGTAATGCAATTCCAATTCACGCAGAACTTTCCACATTGCTGTATCCTGCGCCTTGGCAATTGCCTCTATATCGCGCAAATTGATAGATGTGGCGGAAGATTGTTTTTTGTTGAAAGATTTATGAAGCGTCGTATAACCATACCCGCTCTTTTTTGCTATTACATAAATTGTTAATCCGTTGTCTTCTAAGTATGATTTGATATCTATTCTCATCTTTCTCCAACCTCCACACTTATAGTATAGCACATTTGTGATATAACACAAATGTGAAGTATCACAAATGTGCTATATTTTTAAAATGATTCTTAATTCCTAATTTATCAACATTTTGTTAAACTAAAACTATTAAGAGGTGATTTAATGAGGGCCTTACTAAGTACTTTAAACAGATTAAATCATGTTTATGATCAACTCGATTTACTCAATTTTCGAGCTCACAAGAATCTTCCTTTAACTTTCAACAAGGAAGATAGTAAGAAGTTACTACCCCAAAACAAACGTCTTTATTTCAGCTATTCTTATCTAAATAAAGAAAAATCTCGTTTAACAAATTTACTGTTGAACCAAATTGTCGATTTGCGTTTACCAATTTTTATAAAAAACAAGACCATTCATCCCCAAATGATCGATAAAGTCTTAAAGCTGCAAAATATCAATCAAGCTCCTAGCAAACAACGTTTCAAATTGCCTTCAAGAAATCGTAAAATCAATAAATTAAAACAGTTAATTACGATGATTGAAAATGAAAATCTAAATCTTTGTCGTGGATATCTCAATCAGATTTATATCATTTTACTGATTCATCACGCGCTCCCCTTAGATTTAAGAGAACAGCGTTATCAAGCTGGAGAATTGTTACAAGATAGCGATTTTCGAACAAAGCTTTTGCAATATGATTACGATCGTTACTTGTATGAAGAATTTGAACCGGAAAATTACTTGCGATTATTGATTTACAATCGCGTTCATCGAATGCCTGATTACGTCAAATCATTTGAAGCAAGAAAGGTTTTGCCGGAAGCAGCTGATTGTGGTTTTTCTGCTACAGCTTTTCAAATTGCCATTGATGGTGTCAAAGAAGTTTACATCGCTTTTCGTGGGACTGAAGGTGGGAATGATAATACCATCAAATCCCGTAGTAAAAGATTCGAGGCATCAATTCTAGAAACATATAAAGACTGGGATTACAACGTCAACGCCATCTTGATTGGAAGCGACAAAAATCTCAGCCAGTTGAAAATGGCTCGTCAATTCGTACAATACGTTAAGCAACATAGTCTATCTGACTCTCTAGTTTATGGATTAGGACACTCTTTAGGTGGCCATTTCGTCCAAACTCTGCAATTAATGGATAATTCCTTTGACGCTGGTTTCACACTCAATTCTGCCCCAGTGAATTTAAAATTGATTCAACATTTAAAACCTGAATTATTTACTCCAGAAGTCTGGAAAAAATTATTCAATCTAACTGATGACACTGAAAATGTGAAATACATTACGACTGACTTGAAAAACCAAATCAATCACGTGTTATCAAATGACTATTCTGAAATCATCAATCAAAGTTTTGAACAAGATATGACTCAAGTCTTCTATGAATTGCCTTTTACTATTTGGATTGGTCAAAAATGGGAATACAATTTGAGCAATTGGAAATATCCTTTTAAAAATCACCCTCGGGCTTTTTTGAGTAGCGGTGAAATTCATGCCTACCAAAGATTCTTCGAACAATTATTTGCTTACCTAACGATTTCCAATAATAGTGCTCAAGTCGTCAAAAACAGTATGAGTTTTATTAGACATCGAACTCGCATCTTGCACGATACGATCAATGACCCTAGAACAGCTAAATACTTTTTTGACTATGCTAATTATTTATATCAATCAGGAGTCTTCAATGATCGTCCACAAAAGATTAGTCAAACTTTCATTGAAGAAAATAATTCTGTTCTTCGTGGTTCGTTACGCGAGTGGCCTTTTTTGAAGAGTATAAATACTGATATGTTAAGCCTTGCAACCTACTTCCACGTTATAGATGGGGCCAAACATTTCCTCAACCGCAAGCCAACTAAATTATAAAAATTATAACTTTATTAAAATAAACCTTGAAATTTTAATTTTATGTGCCTATAATACGAACCAACAAAACGTTGAAGAAAAAAGTAGAAATCTCAAAAACGCATAGTGAGTCATGTTGAGTGAAAAATGACCGTCATGAGAATTTTGAAAATCATTTCTGAGTTCGGTGCCGACATGTAGGTTACCGTGGCTGCCACCATTATCAGGCTAGCGGATTATTTGTCCGTTAAGTGAGTGAGTATTTTTGTAATACCCATAAAAGGTGGTACCGTTCTATTTGAGCCCTTTTCCTTAGCTGGAAGAGGGCTTTTTTTGTTCCTAACGTTTTTAAAATTTCAAAAGGGGTGGTTAAAAATGGATTCTGATATTAGTGGCATTAAAAGCCCATCACAGATTAGAAACAACATTTTTAGGAGGAAGTTTTATGAAAGACGATTACGATTTATCAGGAGAAAAAAGAAGTAAGAAAAAGGTACTACACCTATTAGTAGTATCATCACTAATTTTTGGAATGTTCTTTGGTTCTGGGAACTTGATTTTTCCAGTCCATTTAGGACAATTAGCCGGCAACAATTGGATGTCAGCCGCATTTGGCTTTGCAATTTCTGGTTCACTCTTTCCGTTACTAGCAATTTTGGCTGTCGTTGTGACGAAGAGTGATGGCTTGTATGATCTAGCTCGTCCAGTTGGTAAATTCTATGCCGCAATGTTTTTAGTTTTGGTTCACCTGACCATCGGACCTTTCTTTGGTACTCCACGTACTGCTGCTACCGCTTTTGAAATGGGACTCAAACCATTCTTGCCAGCAAAATTTGACACCGTCGGGATGTTAGTTTTCACCGCTTTATTCTTTGGTTTAGCCTATGTTTTAACCGTTCACCAAAACAGATTATTGAAATACGTTGGAAAATATTTAAACACTATCTTCTTGGTATTATTAGCTGTTATCTTCGTAGTTGCCTTCTTGAACCCTATGGGTGGTTTGAATCACATGCCAACTCAAGCTTATCAAACTAGCGCTACTGTCAGCGGTTTACTTGAAGGTTACAATACAATCGATGCCGTTGCCCTTCTAGCTTTGAGTGTTACTTTCGTTCATGCTGTTAAAGGACTTGGCTACAAAGATAGAGAACTAACTGGTTTAACTGCTAAAGCTGGTTCTTTGAGTATCGCCTTAGAAGTTTTAGTTTACTTTGGATTAGTTCTATTAGGATCATTTAGTTTGAGTAGATTAAACCTTTCTGACAATGGTGGTACTGCTCTTTCACAAATCGTCAATTACTACTTCGGTAACTTCGGAGCTGCCTTCTTAGGTGTTCTGGTTACCTTAGGTGTCTTCACTACTGCCATGGGACTTGTTGCCTCATTCTCACAAGATTTCCACAAATTGTTCCCTAAAGTAAGCTACTTAGCTTGGTTACGTGTCACAACTGTAATGTCATTTGTTGTTGCTAACGCAGGACTTGATAACATCATCGCTTGGTCACTACCAGTACTAATGCTACTTTACCCACTGTCATTAGCTTTGATCCTCGTTTCTTTGACAGTTCACTCAAAACCATACGCTGGAGTCGTTTATAAAATGACCATCGCTTTCACAGTTTTGCCTGCTGTCTTTGATATGTTGAATGCTTCACCAGAAGCCGTTACTAATTTAACTTTCGTCAAAACTGCCTTGAACTTCTATCATCAATACGTTCCATTCGCTAGTTTAGGATTAGGTTGGGTTACATTGACTCTAGCAGGATTTGTTCTAGGACTAGTCTTTGGTAAATTAGGAGTCTTTGCCAGTGCAACCAATTCTGTTGAAAGCAGAAATTAAGATGATTCAAGTCGTTTCTACCACTAAAGATTTTAATTTCCAAAAGATCAGTAATTTGTATTATCAAACTTGGCAATACGCTTATGTTGGGATTGTCCCACAAGCCTTATTAGACAATTTAAGAGTTGATAATTGGCATCCAGAGACTAGATGGAACAATACTTTAGTTGCCTTAGACGACGACAAAGTAGTCGGGGTTTGTTCATTTGGTCCGGCTCGACGTAAAAAGTATCAAGGATTTGGGGAGATCTATACGCTTTACGTCTTGCCAGAATATCAACATCAAGGCATCGGTCAAAAATTATTCACAACTGCCTTAGAAAATTTAGCTAAAAAATTTAATGATTTTTACTTAATTGTTTTGAAGAAAAACTTAATAGCCCAAGCATTTTACGAGATGTTTGGCTTTGAAGAAACACTCGATCAAATCGCTGATCAAACAGAATATGGCATCGTTCATGAAGTAGTTTTTACATCGAACGACAAAAAAAGCACCCTCGATTGAGGATGCTTTTTCATTTGTAATTATTTATAAATTATAGTCTCTTGTTTAATTCTTCGCCAAGTTCTTCATAACCAGGACGGCCAAGTAGACCAAACATGTTCTTCTTGTATGCTTCAACACCTGGTTGGTTGAATGGATTGATACCGTTCAAGTAACCAGAAATACCAACAGCAATTTCGAAGAAGTACATCAAGTAACCTAAGTTATAGGCATCTTGTTTTTCAATGTGAACTGTCATAACTGGAACGCCACCGTCAGTGTGAGCTAGAACAACACCTTCGTAAGCCTTCTTGTTAACGAAGTCCATTGACTTGTTTTCCAAGTACTTCAAACCATCAAGGTTATCTTTTTCAGCAGGAATCTTAACGTCATGTCTTGGTGTGTCGATTAAAACAACAGTTTCCATCAAGTTACGACGACCTTCTTGAATGTATTGACCTAATGAGTGCAAGTCAGTTGAGAAGTTAGCTGATGATGGGTAGATACCCTTTTGATCTTTACCTTCAGATTCACCCATCAATTGTTTCCACCATTCGCCAAAGTATTGAACGTTTGGTTCGTAGTTTTCTAGCAATTCTGTTGTGTAACCTTTACGGTACAAGATGTTTCTCAAAGCAGCATACTTGTAAGCATCGTTCTTTGTAAGGTCAGCTGATGAGTAGTCTGTACGAGCTTGTGCAGCACCTTCCATCAACTTGTCGATGTCGATACCAGCAACGGCGATTGGTAATAGACCAACAGCTGTAAGAACTGAGAAACGACCACCGATATCATCAGGAACAACGAATTCTTCGTAACCTTCAGCATCTGATTCTGTCTTCAAAGCACCCTTGGCACGATCTGTTGTAGCGTAGATACGTTCCTTAGCACCTTCAACACCATATTTTTCAATCAACTTAGCTTTCAAAATTCTGAAAGCAATTGAAGGTTCTGTTGTTGTACCAGATTTAGAAATGATATTAACACTGAAATCACGGTCGCCGATAACGTCTAGTAAATCAGCTAAGTAATTTGGAGAAATTGAGTTACCACAGAAGTAAACTTCTGGAACATCTTTTTCATTCTTAACATTGTAGAATGATGAACTTAGGAAGTCGATTGCAGCACGTGCACCTAAGTATGAACCACCAATACCGATACCAATGAAGACTTCTGAGTCTGATTGGATCTTCTTAGCAGCTTTCTTAATACGAGCAAATTCATCTTTGTCATAATCAACAGGCAAATCGATGAAACCACGGAAATCAGCACCGGCACCAGTACCCTTACGTAGTTCTTCATCAGCAGCATTAACTAATGCTTGCATTTCGCCAACTTCGTTGTCATGAACGAACTTGCTCAATTTTGAATCATCAAATTTAATTTGAGTCATTTATCTCTCTCCTCCATATATATCGTCAAATCTAAGATTAATCATTTTCGAAGAAAATTTCAAATTTTTATTAGCTTTTTTATCCATTTTCCTAAAAAATATAATAAATACCCTACCACAGCACCTAAAGTATTGAAGATAACATCATCAATATCGGTGACACCAGTATTTAAAACAAACTGTAAAGCTTCAATTGACACTGAAATCATCGCACCCATTAAGACAACTTGCAGAAAGTTGAGGTGGCGCTTACTTAATGCGGGAATGAAGAATCCCATCGGTACGAACCACACAATATTACCATACAAATTATAAAAAAAGTCGACCAATGACTTAGCATCTGCTAACTTCATCGTTTCTATCAGTGGAATGGTATTTATATCGGATAACGGACGGTGCCAGAAAAATTTGAATTGCCATATGAAGTAGCCATCTCGAAAAACTGTCAAAGCAAAAAGTAGGAAAACATAAAAAACGAACACGCTGAGCCAAAACTCATACCAAAAGGTAGTATTTCTTTTCTTTATTTTAACCCAGATATACCTTAAAATTATAAAAATTAAAGTATATAATATTGCTTTATCAACAGCGTAAAAAGAAAGCCGAATCAATGGAAAATGATTAAATTTTGTTGCAAAACGCGCATATATATAACTATATAATGGTCCTAAAAATATCATTTTGCTCATTCTTTCCCACTTTTTACCTATAACGTATTATACTAACAATTAAGTGATTTATTTAGTCTTTAAATAGATTTATTTAAGAATTTTTAAAAACAAGGAATTTCTAATGAATAAATTAAAAAATATCTTGAACAAGCGATTGGGCTTTATGGCTCTATTAGTCGCTTTACTATGGATCAAAACTATTATTGCCTATTACTGTGATTTTTCACTAGGCGTTTCGGACCCGTTACAACATTTTATTTTAATAATCAATCCCATTGCAACAGCCGTTATACTTTTGAGCATAGCGTTATACATCAATCGTTCCAAAATTTCCTATATCGTTATGGGCTTTATCTATGTTTTAGAGTCAGCCCTTTTATACGGAAATATTCTTTATTACCGGGAATTTAGTGATTTTCTATCTTTTAACACAATCGCTGGTGCTGCTAAGGTCTCCAAGGGTCTCGGTGGTAGTGCTGCTAATTTAGTTCAAATCCATGATTTTATTTATGGATTAGATTTCATTATTTTAGCAATTTTGTTACTAACCCATTATATCAAAATTGATCCTCAACCTATGAAAAAGTTAACTGCAATTGCAACAACTTTTTTGGGAATCTTTCTCTTCTCATTAAATTTAACTATTGCTGAAAGTAATCGTCCACAATTACTAGGACGGACCTTCGATCGTGCTTACATTGTTAAATATTTAGGTTTAAACAGTTTCCTAGCCTATGATTCGATTAAAACAGTTCAAAACAATCAAGTGCGTTCGGAAGCTGTTGGTACCGATATGGATGACGTTTTAACTGAAGTTAAAAAGAATTACGCCAAACCCAATCCAACATACTTTGGCAAAGCTAAAGGTAAAAATATTATTGTAATTCATTTGGAAAGTTTTCAACAATTCCTCATCAATTACAAAGTTAATGGTCAAGAAGTTACACCGTTTTTAAATAGCCTTTACAGTGATAAAAACACGATGTCGTTTGATAATTTTTACCATGAAGTTGGTCAAGGAAAAACTAGTGATGCTGAGAATATGTTAGAGACAGGACTCTTCGGATTGCCAGAAGGTTCCCTCTTCTCAAAACTCGGCAGTGACAATACTTTCCAGGCTGCACCGGCCATTCTTGGACAAAAAGAAGGCTATACTAGTGCCGTTTTCCATGGGAATATTGGAAGTTTTTGGAATCGTGATAATGTCTATAAAAACATGGGCTATGATTATTTCTTTGATTCAAATTACTTTAACAAAACAGCCGATTCTAGTTTGGAATATGGTATGAAAGATAAACTGATGCTTTCAGAAAGTGTTAAGTATCTTGAGCAATTGCAACAGCCTTTCTACACTAAATTTATTACCGTTACTAACCATTATCCATTCGAATTACCAGATGAAGACAACGATGGTTTCCAAGCACCTAATACAAGCAACAGTGCTGTTAACAATTACTTTTTAACTGCTCATTACTTGGACAATGCTTTGCAAGAATTCTTCAATTATCTAAAATCTAGTGGGATCTATGATAATTCCATGATTGTTCTTTACGGTGATCATTACGGCCTTTCCAACAGTCAAAATCCTGATTTGGCTCCATTGTTAGGTGTCGATACGAATGATTGGTCCGACTTCAATGATTCGCAAATGCAAAAGGTTCCCTTTATGATTCACATGAAAGGCCTTAAAGGTGGTATCAATCACTCTTATGGTGGTGAGATCGACGTCTTGCCAACTATTTTACATTTGGCCGGGATCAATACTAAGCAGTACATTCAGTTAGGAACTGATTTACTATCAAAACAACACAATCAAATCGTTATCTTTAGAAATAAAAACTTCGTCACACCTCATTACACAGTCTTAAAGAATAGTAATGGCGACCCAGAAGTTTATAAAAATAAAACTGGTGAGTTGGTAGATTTAAGTCAAAATCCTAAATTAAAAGAAAAAGTAGCTAAATGGCAACAATACGTCAACGACAAATTGAAACTATCCGACACGATCAACAACAAGAACCTTCTGAGATTCTACACGCCTACTGGTTTTACCCCTGTTGATAGCAAGGAATATAATTATCAAAATGAAATTCAAAAATTGGTTGCTACTAGAAATAATCTTGGATTGAAATCTACAAGTGTCTATTCACAAAATGGCAACAAGTCAACTACCAACCTTTACTCAACTGATGCACCTGAACTAAATGGTGACCGGTCTGTAATTGATAGTTGGTCCAGTGTTCTAAAAGGAAAAAATGATTCTACTAATTAAGTTGGTTCTTTCTTAAGCTAGATCAGTTTGGGATTCCGTCCTCCATAGCAAAGAAAATTTGGCTGGAACGTAGTGGGCACGATTTTGAGCTTTTGCATAAACCAAGTGCGCAAAATCTCAAAACTCGACCTTATTCTAAGCAACAAGTTGCTAAGAATAATTTCACTACTGAGCCAATTTTCTTTGCTATTCCGGACTAGACAGTGGTTCTATATCTTTATGACCAAACAAATAAGCCTCAATTCAAATAGATAGTTACTCGACTATATCTGAATTGAGGCTTTTTGATTTACTTGAGATAAAAATAAATGTCGTTATTCAGTGTGGCTGCTTTGTGGACACTCAGTACTGAAATTTTACTTAGCGATTTATCGCTTTTGTAAAAGGCCAAGTTTTAAGACTGTTCTCGGTTCTGGAATTGGCTTAAAGTTGCGCTCAGTACGTTCCAGCGTCCACAAAGTAAAACGGACGACGACACCTAACGATAACCAGTGCCTTAAATCAGCTAAAGCTGGCTTTTTTTCTTTTCCGAAATAACGTATCATTTAATCATTGAATTAATTTAGTTATGAGGGATATTATGCAAAAAATAAAATCCATATTGAACACGCGATTAGGATTCATGGGTTTCCTAGTCTTGTGTCTATGGTTAAAAACAGTGGTTACCTATTTTCTGGACTTTGGCTTAACTATCAATAACTTATGGCAATACTTTTTTATGATAGTCAATCCCTTGGCAACACTGGTTTTTTTATTGGGATTAGCTCTCTATATCAACAAACCCAAAATCTCATACATAGTCATGGGACTTATTTATCTTGCTGACTCAATTTTCATTTACGCTAATTTGCTATATTATCGTGAAATGGCCGACTTTATCTCTGTCAGTACAATGCTTGGTGTTACTAAGGTTGCTAAAGGTTTAGGGGCTAGTACTTTAAGTTCAATGCAGCCAAGAGATTTAATTTACTTGATTGATTTTGTAGTAATTATTTTATTATTCACAACTCGTTTCGTAAAAATCGATCAACGTCCCTTTAGAAAACTCAATGCCCTAGCTACTAGTATGTTGGGTATTGCTTTATTTTCTGCCGATTTAGCAGGTTCTGAAGCTAATCGTCCACAATTACTTGGAAGAACCTTTGATCACTCTTATATCGTGCAATATCTCGGCATCAACTCATTTTTAGGCTATGATTCAGTTCGTTCAGTTCAAAACAATCAAGTACGCTCTAGTGCAACTGAGGCTGAGGTCGATGATGTTTTGGATTATGTCAATAATAATTATGCTAAACCAAATCCCAAGTATTTCGGTAAAGCTAATGGCAAAAATATCATTATTATCCATCTAGAAAGTTTTGAACAATTCTTAATTGGTATGAAAGTTAATGACCAAGAGGTCACTCCATTTTTAAACAGTCTTTACAATGACCAAAATACCCTTTCGTTCGATAACTTTTTCAATGAAGTTGGTAACGGTCGAACTAGTGATGCTGAAACGATGCTCGAATCAGGTTTATTCGGATTGCCTGAAGGCTCATTTTTCCAAAAACTTGGTGGCGACAACACTTTCCAATCAGCACCGGCAATTTTGGCCCAACAAAAGGGTTATACGAGTGCCGTCTTTCACGGTAATATTGGAAGCTTTTGGGGACGAAACATCACTTATAAAAATATGGGCTACAATTATTTCTTCGACAAGAGCTACTATGATACTAAGGATTCTGATACCTTATCGCTAAATGGTTATGGTATCAAAGACAAACTGCTCTTTTCTGAAGGAGTCAAATATCTAGAGCAAATGCAACAACCCTTCTATACCAAGTTCTTAACCATCACTAACCACGTTGGATATCAATTTTCTGACGAAGACAATGCTGGTTTCCAAACTTCTGACAACGAAAATTCTGTTGTAAATGACTATTTCAAAACTGCCCACTATCTCGATAAATCTGTTGAAGAATTTTTCAACTATTTGAAAGCCTCTGGATTGGAAAAGAACACCATAGTCGTACTTTACGGTGATCATTACGGATTAAATGACGAACAACACAAGGCTCTTTCGACAATGCTTGGCAAAACCCCAGAGACTTGGACAAAATTTGACAATATTCAAATGCAGCGCGTTCCTTTTATGATCCATATGGACGGTCTAAAAGGTGGAATTAATCACACTTATGGTGATGAAATCGATGTCCTACCAACAATCTTGCATTTAGCTGGAGTAAATACTAAATCGTACGTACAATTAGGAACCGATTTACTTTCCAAACAACATAATTCAATCGTTGCCTTCAGAAAGAAAAGCTTCGTAACGCCAAAATACACTGTTATCAGAAATGGAACTTCGACAACTGTTTACACCAATGAAACTGGCGAAGAAGTTGACATGCGCAATAACCCTGAATTAGTCACTAAAGTTGCTAAATGGGAGAAGGATGTTGATACTAAGCTGAAAACTTCTGATAATATCAACAATAAAAATCTGCTCCGCTTCTACACACCAAATAATTTCACACCTACTGATCCAAATAATTATTCTTACTTGAATCAAGTGCAACAAATGGAAGAACTTCGTAACAAACTTGGAGACAAATCAACTAGTCTCTATTCAAAGAATGGTAATAAATCAACGACTGATCTCTACACAACTGATGCGGTACAACTACAAAATGATCGTACGCCGATTGACAGTTGGGATTATTTAAATCAAAAATAAAAAAACTCCAATAAATGCCTAAGAATTTAGGACTTATTGGAGTTTTTTTAATAAGAAGATATCTTTATTTAATTTGATATCTTAAGATAGTTTTTAATTTGTCGGGTTCCACTCGGCGGGCATCAGATAAATAAATTTCACGATGAACCTTAAATATGCGTTGTTTATTTTCACTAGCGACTAAATCGTCAATTTTCTTAAAACTAGCAGGCTCATCATCATAACTACCTACATGCAATATTTGGGCTACTTCCATAGCCGGATATTCTTTAATCTCAAGATTATCTATTTCAGCCAAAGATTTCTTTTCTTTGACCGATTGCAAGGCTGATTTAACCAAATCATCAGAAACAAAATCTGGGATTCTAATCATAATGTCATAACTGAATTCATTTTTATCTAAATAATCTAGTTGCTGACCTTTTTTCGTCAATGACCAAACGCCTTCCAACGGAAATACTACATAATCGTCAAATTCTTGAGAGTCTGCTACCTTTTTATACGCACCCTTAATTCCATATGCGGCTGGATACAAAATTTGAATCTTTTGAGAAAATTCAGGACCATTAGGATTACCAGTCCCAGATAATGAGATAAATTTTTGTTTTGGAATATTTAAAATCACTGGCTTTTTCTTAGTTGAATAAAAGTCACGTTCAAGCTTACGCCATTCATATTTCATCAGTTAATCCTCCGTAATATATATCAAAAAAGTACACCAAAATGGTGTACTTTACTAGTCTTGTTTTTGTTTATCTTGCTTGTGCTCATATCCTTCGTCAAATAATGTCACAGTAAAGGTAGTTCCTTCATTGAGCTTACTCTTAACTTCAATTTCACCACCATGATTTTCCACCAATTGATGAACGATTGAAAGTCCGAGTCCTGATTCACCATACTTACGATTCTTACGAGATGGATCAGCTTTATAATAACGATCCCAAATATTTTTGACCTGATCTTCAGACATCCCGATACCAGTATCAGAAATTATGAAGACTGAAGCGTGACGTTCTTCATTACGACTGCCGCTAATAAAGATTTTGCCATTATTAGTAAATTGAATAGCATTTTGCATGATATTAAAAATAACCTGTACAAAACGGTCATAATCAGCGTAAGTCTTCAATTCACCTTCATAAGGTTTCAAAATCAATTCATCGCCAGCTGTCTTAGCTTTTTTATCCAATTGTGAAGTTATATCATGCAATGGTTTATTGGCATCGAAAACTCGTTTGGCCATAGTAATTTGGTTAGTTCTAATTTTCTCATAATCCAAATTCTCATTAACTAATCGAATCAAACGTTTAGTCTCATTGCGCATCAATTGAATACTTTGACCTTTAGACTCTTCAGGAATGGCATCATAAGCTAAGCCCTCCAACAGTCCATTGATGGTCGTTAGTGGTGTTCTCATTTCGTGAGAGGCATCAGCCATGAATTCCTTACGACGTTGTTCCTGACGCTTAATTTCAGTATCAGAAGCCTCTAGTGACTTAACCATTTGGTTGAAATCATCTGCCAAATCGTCCAGTTCATCACGACCTTTGCTTTCAATGTGTACTGAGAAATCATTATTAGCAACTTTCTTCGTTGCACCACGTAGTCGATTGATTCGATCAACTTGATACCTAGATAATATGAAACTCAAAAGTATCGCAGCTAAAAGAGAAATCAATAAGGCAAAATAAAGTCGACTGTTGATTTCACCAATATTAGTCTGCAATTCAGAAACATCCGATCCGGCCCAAACAGCCGCTATCAATTTTCCATTTTGGAACCACGGTGTTAAGACGTAAACATAGCTCCGATTATCGTCCTTTCGAAGTCTAGGATTACCTTCAGCATTTTGTGATTTTTGAATATTACGAATCGTCTTACCTTGCTTAAGCTTTTTCCAGTAAGATTGTTTCAAGTGCAATTTTACATTTGTTGGTGGCGTTGGATAAACTTGGTTGTTGTTATAGTCAAAAATAGCAAATTGAACATTTCTCTCTGACAATACTTGTTCAACCGTTCTAATATTGTCGCCAGTGATATTATGAATCTGCCCAGTTTTAGGATCAGTTTTCAAAGCTATCTTTTCCAGATTACCAGCATAACTTTCCAAACTCTTGTAGGTCCGATTGTATTCCCAATTCGTAGCTGCACTAGTAACGGAATACAAAATAATTCCAAGAGTCGTCAAAATAACGATCAAAAAACTCAGCATGTTTTGATAGATTAGTTTCATTATGCTTTATTTTTTGCTCCTGTATCATCAAATTTGTAGCCGACACCCCAAACAGTTTCAATAACTTGAGGTCCAACTTTTTCAATCTTTTGACGCAATTTCTTAATGTGAGCATCAACGGTTCTTTCTTCACCAAAATAATCGTAATCCCAAACTTGTTCTAGCAATTGTTCACGAGAGAAAACTTGTTTAGGTTTACTTGCCAAAGTCTTCAACAAATCAAATTCCTTTGGTGTCAAATCAGGAATTTCTTTACCATTTAGATATGCTTCACGTGTATTTGAATTCAATTTAAAGAAACCAGTATTGATGTCAAAACCATCGTCAGCCTCTTCCACTTCAGCATTAACCGGTGTCGATTCTGCCAATTTTTCGGCCATATTTTCATCACGACGGTGAATGGCCTTCATTCTAGCAATCAAAGTAATCGGGCTGAATGGCTTTGTAACGTAATCGTCAGCACCAAATTCCAAACCGAGCACTTGATCACTTTCCGTATCACGAGCCGTCAACATGATGATCGGAACAGTTTTGGAAACTTTTCTAATTTCCTTAGCTACTTCCATCCCGTCTTTTCCCGGTAAGTTCAAGTCTAAGGTAATCATATCCCATTTATCTGGGTCTTCATTAAACATATCGACCGCTTCATTACCATCGTAGGCAAAGCTTGCTTCCCATTTTTCTTTTTGAAAGAACATGCCCATCATTTCAGAAACAGACTTGTTATCCTCAATCATTAATATTTTCATAAACATATCACTCCATATGTGAGATTTGACTATATCATTACAATAAAAATTGTTACCATATTACTAGTATACAAAATAAAATTAAGTTGGTGATTTTTTGCAAAACAATTATCGTGGTACCGTCTTCTTTGATTTGGACGGAACTCTTCTAAACGCCCAATCTCGAGTGGATGACTCTGTAGCGACAGCGGTCCACCAATTAAAAGAGAACGGCTACTTACCAGTTATCAGTACTGGACGCTCCCCTATTGAAATTGAAGCCGCTACTAGTACGACTGGTATTGATACTTATATTACTTTAAATGGCGCATTTGTCCAATCACAGGATAATATTATTTATCAAAATAATATTAAACCTGAATTAGTAAAACAAGTTATTGAGCAAGCAAAGAAATTCGGTGACAGTGTTAGCATGCACTCACCGACTGAATCATTTCTTAGTGAAGCCAGTCCCTTCGTTGAAGAATTTTATCACGCCGTTGATATCGACTTGCCTTCAATCGATCCACTCTTTTACCAAAAAGGTGACGTTCCTATGGTTGTCGTAGTATCTGGCGGTGATTCAGAACGGTATCAAGAAAAGTTCCCTGAATTAAAATTCTATAAAACTGGTCCTTATTCAATCGATACAGTTGAAAAAGACGTTTCTAAGATGAGTGGTATCAAACATCTTATTAAAGGCTTAGAACTAGAAGACAAACCAGTTTATGCATTTGGTGACGGAACTAACGACTTACCTATGATCAAATACGCCGATTATGACATTGCTATGGGTAATGGTATAGATTCAGTTAAGGACGCTGCTACTTATATTACCACTGAAAACGTTAACGGTGGTATTGTTAACGGCTTGAAACATTACAATTTAATCTAAACTAAAGAGGATGATACTTACTAACAGTATCATCCTCTTTTTAACTTAAATTAAGCTTTAATAACTACTTTCCCCATCATATGACCGGCTTCTACTAATTGTGTAGCTTTTTTAATATTCTCTAAATTAAAACCGTGGAAGACTTTCGTTACAGTCGAAGTAATCATGCCACTATCTAGACCTTGAGCTAATTTTTCTAAATAGTCACCTTGTGTGGACATTGAATCCAATTTAAATTTAGCTTTGGTAAACATCCACTCCCAAGCAAAATTGACCGACTTTTGTTTCAAATCAGCAATTTGTGATTCACGTAGATTGGTAATTGTCGCAAAAGTTCCAAATGGTTTAATTAGTTCAACAATTTCTGACCAGTGTGGATCGTTATCGCTCAAGCCTAAAATGTAATCAACATGTTTGATTCCTAAGTCATGAACTTGCTTGATCAAGTCATGATGATGATTGACCACTAAATCAGCTCCTAAGTCTTTGACCCAGTTAACCTTTTCTGGTGTCGAAGCAGTAGCAATTACCCTTAGACCGGCTAAATGGGCCAATTGAGTGGCAATTGAACCAACACCACCAGCACCATTGATAATCAAAACAGTTTTATCGCGATTATCTTGAGCCGGATTGATCTGCAACTTTTCAAATAATAATTCGCTAGCTGTCAAAGTTACTAATGGCATAGCGACACTTTTTTCAATTGAAGTTTTCTTGGGTGCATGAGCTACAATCCGTTCATCAATTATTTCATATTCTTGATATGAACCGTCACGAGTATAATCACCAGCAAAGAACACTTTGTCGCCGACTTGGAAATTTTTAACCTCACTGCCGACAGCGTCGACTACACCATAACCGTCATAACCTAAAATTTTAGGATCTGACAAATCTTCAGCAATTTTCTTTCTAGTAGCGATGTCCACTGGATTGATCGAAATTCCCTCAATTTTGACTAATAAATCTCTTCCAGTCGGATTTTCTTTAGCCTTTTCAAATTCTGTAAAACTTTCAAATTTATTATTAGTGACACCAAATGCTTTCATTTATTACCCTTCTTTTTAATAGCTTTTCTTAATTGTAAAACAAAAAATCCGCTAACCCCAACTTTTTGGTGAAAACGGATTTATAATTATTCGAATGTATTTGTTTAACCAATAATTTCAACGGTTGCACTAGTAATTCCGTATGAAGGAATCATACTGTTTGGCATTGCCATATCGATTTGGTATGGATTGTCGTAGGCAAATGTTCCAGTATCGTTAACAGTACGATAATAAACATCTCCTTGAGTTGTCGTAATCTTCAAACGTGATCCACGTGGAATTACATTTAAATTAGTGGCAACTCCTGAATAACCCATATCTGATCCTAAAACAGCTGGATCATAAAAACTGATTTTGAAAGTCCCAACATTGCGACCACTTGATTGCATTTCTACAGGTGGTTCTGCGGCAGCTTGTGTAATTGCCTGTTGTGATTGTTCAATTTGTTCTGGTTGTGATTCTTGAACTGGTGCATGATCAACTTCTTGTTGAAGTGTTTCTACATCAGCCATATTTGGATCTTTTTCACTGTTATTAATACCTGGCATAAATTCTTTGTTACCTGGTAATGATACCTTCTTGTTTAGTGTGTTAGCATCATCATTAACTGTTTGATGTGTCTCCAAGTTAGTTAATGTTTTTTGAAAATCCGTTGTATTACTTACTTGTGCAGTTGAAGTATCAGCAGCATATGCGACTGTATATCCCATTCCCCCTGTGATGATCAAACTGACAATAAGTAGTGCATCTAATTTAATTTGCTTTAGCAACTAATCTCTCCCCGGTTTTGTGTTTACCAGATGACACTATACAAGACGAATATGACAAACATATTACAGGCACAATAAAAAAATTCCAGCGAACTAAATTTCTGTAATCTAATTGTAATGAAATTCATATTTTGATTTTTTATTTATGATATTTTGACAAAAGTGATGAATTATAACATATTGTGAATTGGTTATCAATATTTTTGTAACCGATTACCACCTTGTAAAAAAATATTTTTGTTTGCGAGAACAAATATTTGTTGAATGTTTTTTTTTATGCTAATTTAGAAATATCGAAGGATATGGAGGAGTTTTATATGTCAAAAAAAATTGCTGTTGTAGTTGGTAGTTTACGTAAAGGATCATTCTCAAAACAAATCGCTAAGAATGTTATGAAATTATTCCCTAGTGATTACGAACCAGAATTTGTTGAGATTGGTAACCTACCACTTTACAACGAAGATATCGATACACCTGAAAATGTTCCTGCAGAATATACTGCATTCAGAAATCAAATCAAGGAAGCTGCTGGTGTTCTATTCGTCACACCTGAATACAACCGTTCAATTCCTGGTGGCTTGAAGAACGCTATTGATGTTGGTTCTCGTCCTTATGGTCAAAGTGCTTGGGACAAAAAGCCCGCTGCTGTAATCAGTGTTTCACCTGGTGCTATTAGTGGTTTCGGTGCTAACCATGCCCTACGTCAATCACTAGTATTCTTGAACATGCCAACATTGCAACAACCAGAAGCTTACATCGGAAACGTTACAAAGATTCTCGATGAAGATGGCAACGTTGCTGAAGGTACTGTTGGATTCTTACAAAGTATCGTTGATGCCTACGTTGAATTATTAAACAGATACTAATTAATACAAAAAAGCGAATCAATTCTCAATTGGTTCTTTCTTAAGTTAGGTTAGTTTAGGATTCCGTCCTCCATAGCAAAGAAAATTTGGCTGGAACGTAGTGGGCACGATTTTGAGCTTTTGCATAAACCAAGTGCGCAAAATCTCAAAACTCGGCCTTATTCTAAGCAACAAGTTGCTAAGAATAATTTCACTACTGAGCCAATTTTCTTTGCTATTCCGGACTAGAAAGTTGTTTCATATTTTTATGGAATCAAACAAATAAGCATCTATTCAAATAATGGCAGCCGCGTTAATTGGCTGTATTTGAATAGATGCTATTTTTGACTTTGATTTATTTAAAATAAACGATAAATGATGTTATTCAGTCGGTAGTGGCAGCTTTGTGGATGCTCAGTACTGAACGATTTATCGCTTAGTAAAAGGCCAAGCTTGGAGATGATTCCCGGTTCTGGAATTAGCTTCAAGTTGCGCCCAGTACGTTCCAGCGTCCACAAAGCAGAACGGACAACGACATCTAACGGTAACCTAACTTAAGAAAGAACCCTCAATTGAATTGGTCCGCTTTTTTTGTGCCTAATATTTTAATTTTAAAACTGTCTTCAAAACGTTAATAGCTGATTTCTGCAAATCTCCTAAGTACAAATCATTGTTATCTTTCCATTTACCAGAAAGCAAAACATGATGATTATCAATAATTTGAGCCACGCCATCGTAAACCCAATCTTTGAGACGATCCTTTAATTTAGAATCGTCACCAATTCTAAGTTTTACTATTACTTCCCCTTCATTATCAACTATGAAGTCATTCCACATCTCTGTTTCAACACTGCGTTTCTTTAAGAAGTCATAGTCGTGTTTGATCAATAAATTACCTTGTTCATCAAATTCTGGTCCAAAATCAGTTACTGCACTCATCAATTCTGATTTTGAATTTCCAGGCATGATCAAGTCATTCCCAGCATGCATACTTTGTTTAGGGTTAGCTGAACTGAACCAATCAGTCATTACGAGCCCGTCAAAATGCCATTCATCACGTAAAATATTTGTCAATAGTTCAAAATTACTACCTGAGAAGATACCATTAACACGATTGTAAGATGTCATAACAGCGACTGGTGCACAAGTCTTAATAGCAATTTCAAAATTACGTAAATAAATCTGACGTAAAGCTTGTTCACCAATAACACTGTTTCCATAGTTTCGATGACTCTCTTGATTGTTACCGAAGAAATGCTTGATCGTTACACCGATACCGTGATGCGTTTGAACACCCTTAGTTTCAAAAGCAGCCATTGTTCCTGATAAATATGGATCTTCTGAGAAATACTCAAAATTACGACCACCGAGTGGATCACGATGAATATTCATCCCAGGAGCCAACCACAAATCGATTCCAAATTCTTTTAATTCCGTTCCAACGGCAAAACCAACCTTTTCAACCAAATCCTTATTCCATGTTTGGGCTAAGGCTGTTCCGATTGGCCAAGCTGTTGCAAAATGTTCAATTACCTGATCATCTTGTTTATAAACAGGTTCAACTCTAACTCCTGCGGGACCGTCAGCCATGACAATTGGTGGAATCTTCTTATTTTTGATTGTACCAGTTTGACCAGCAGCACCAGGAACTAAATCAGACGAAATCCCAACGACGCCATTTTTGTTAGCTGACATTTGACCTTCAACTAAATCGACTAACTCTTGATCAGTCAAGCTAGCTACAAATTCAGCTAATTCAACATCGCCACTACTTACATCATCAAAGGTTTTTCCCGTAGCATTTCGAACGTGTTCAATAATTTGATTCAACCCTTTGCCGGGTAAATCCTCACGTTTTTCGACAAAAGTTGTTACATCATTTTTTTCTTGGTAATGAGCAAACTTGGTTTCTGGGAAATTAGCGGCCTTCAATAGGAAGAAAGGTACACCACTAACATTTTTTAAAGATACTTTATTAGTCGTCAAAGTAGTTGGGTCGATTCTTGGTACTAATAAGTCATCAACTTTTTCTAAAATAACTTTCTCATCTAATTTAAAGCTTGCAACCACTTGAGTATTTCGAGAACTATTACCAACTCGCAAATAATAAGTACCTGGCATCAAGACATAAGCGCCTAGTTCTGTATCAAAAATCCTCAAATCAGCCATTGGTACAGTGAATTCTAAGGTTTGACGAGCATTGGGACGTAGTGACGTTGTCTTTTGATAAGCCACTAAATCTTGATAAGGTGTAGGAATATCAGTCTGAGGCTTTGAAACATAAACTTGTACAGTCTCTTGACCAGAAAATTTCTCACTGCCATTCTCAACTGCAACCTGCAAGCGAATTCGTTCCTCGTTGATATTAACTTTTTGAGTCTTTAAGAAAAACTTTGCATAACTTTGACCAAAGCCAAATTCAAAACGTGGTTTAATTCGGAAACTATCAAAATAACGATATCCGACATAAATTCCTTCAACATATTCAGGATTAGACATCCCAAAATTTTCAGAACTAGGATAATCTTCATAGTTATAAGCCCAAGTATCAGTTAATTTACCAGAAGGAGTTTTAGTCCCATCCAAAATCGAAGCCACAGCATCACCAGTTGTCATACCTAATTGAGAAACTAAGACGACACTATCAAGCATTGGACATTGATCGATAAAACTAGTATCCATAACGCCGCCAACATTTAATAGGACGATACTATTAGAATAAAATTGACTCATTTGGATGATATTTGATAACTCATTATCGGTTAACTTAAAATCGCCTTTGCGATTGCGACGATCATAGTTTTCACCAGATACACGCGAAATCACATAAATCCCCGTTACCGCATCCTCAAATTCGGCAATCTCTGGGTCTTTAAAAGTAAAACCGGGTGCCAAAATTGCCATCGGGTCATCTTTTAGTTTTTCATCGTGCTCTTGTTTTTGCTGTTGATAAAAACGTTGCAATCGCATCAACCAAGACTTAGTTGTCACTGTAAATCCAGCATTTTCTAAGCCCTGTAAAATACTAACAACGCTTCTTTGATTAACGTCACCAGACCCAGTTCCACCTTTTACAGTGGCAAAAGCACCGTGTCCATATAGAGCAACTGTTTTATTTTTTAATGGTAAAGTTTGATTTTTATTTTGTAATAAAACGACAGCCTCTTGAGCGGCATCTTTAGCCAACTCTTGATTTTCAAGCTCTCGTTGAGAAATATTTTCCATCTCAAAACCTCTTCTCTGGTGGAAATTTTATTAACTTAATTTTACACTTTTATGTACTAAAGGTCGAAATTCTAAAAAGTATTTTGAGTTGTACTTTAACTGCCGTCGTCCGTTCGGCCCTGGAAAATTGCTGGAGAATGTGTCCACAACTTGGAGCCTTTGCTAGGCAATAAATTGCCAAGAGAAATTTCACAGCTGAGCATTTTCTAGGACCTCACTCCCGACTAGATAGTGATTTCTATCTTTATATAAATAACTTCAGAAAATTAATAGAAGATATTATTGGAATTGCAGTATATTGCTGTGGTTCTGGTAGTATCTTCTTTTTATATGGTGCTGTAAAAAATAAATAGAAGTTGAAATTTAGTCGGTAGCAAAAGCCCTGTGATGGCTCAGCCGCCAAATTATTCTTAGCAACTTGTTGCTTAGAATAAGACCCAGCTTTGAAATGCTGCGCACCTGGTTTATGCAGTAGTTCAAAGTGGCGTCGGCAGCGTTCCAGCCAATCACAGGGCTTTTGCGGACGACGGCATATTTAACTAAACCCAAATTATCTTATTTAAGAAACTTACTAAACAAAAACTTATGCACGACAACCACAATAGCTAACAAAATAACCCCAATCAAAACTTCACTAAATAAAAAATTCCATCCTAACGCCTGGAAAATATTCAAAAGCGGATTATTCAAAATCGAAACCAACAATAAAAACAAAATTATGTCTGCTGTATAAATACTCATGTTTTCCTCCATGTACTAGCTAATAGTATATCCAAAAATTGTATAATAATAGTAGAAAAAATTATACGAGGTGAAAAATGTTAAAGGATAAAAACATTGCAGTCTATGTCAGTGGCGGCATTGCTGCATACAAAACACTCAATGTCGTTAGAGCATTAATCAAACAACAAGTAAACGTACAAGTCATTATGACTAAAGAAGCTCAACAATTCGTCACACCATTGACGTTTGCTACTTTGAGCCAGCGACCCGTCATTACTGATAATTTTACAGCTCAAACTAGTAACGATGACTTTATTCCCCACATTAAACTAGCTTTGTGGACTGATTTAGCAATTGTTGTTCCAGCCACAGCCAATATTATCGGAAAAATGGCTAACGGTATCGCTGACGATGTCGTCTCAACCAGCTTATTAGCTACCAAAGCTCCTAAGTTAGTCTTCCCAGCGATGAACACTGACATGTTAGATAATCCTGCTGTACAAAGAAATCTGCAATTCTTACAAGCTAATAATGTCAAAGTTATTCAACCAGCAACTGGCTTTTTAGCTGAAGGGATGACTGGTAAAGGCCGCTTACCTGAATTAGACGAAATTATGACTTCTATTGAAGAGTTCTTTATTGAACCTAAACTCAAGGGTCAAAAAGTTATTGTCACTGCCGGTGGTACTAAAGAAGCTATCGATCCAGTTAGATATATCGGTAACCGCTCTTCTGGTAAAATGGGCATCGCCATGGCAAAAGTTGCTCGTAATCTAGGTGCTGATGTTACTTTGATTACTAGTGTTAAAACCGAGTTATCCGGTGTCAATAAAATTGAAATTCAAACAGCTGATGAATTGATGCAGGCTTTAAAACAAGAATTTCCACAAACTGACGTATTAGTTATGGCCGCTGCGGTTGCCGACTTTAAGCCAATGACAGTTGCTGACCAAAAAATCAAGAAAAACCCTAATGAAGATATCTTCACTATCAAATTAACCAAGAATCCTGATATTCTAAAAACTATTGCGGCTACGAAAACTAAGCAATTTGTCGTTGGTTTTGCTGCTGAAACGCAAAATCTTTTGGACAACGCTGAGAAGAAACTCAACAGTAAAAATGCTGATGTTATCTTAGCTAATAACGTTGCTCAAGCTGGTGCCGGATTCGGTGTTGATACTAACAAAATAACCCTATTACAAAAGAATCACGCTCCAGAAACTTGGCCCCTGATGTCAAAAATCGATGTCGCCAAGAAGTTCTGGGACTTCTATTTACAACAATAATCTTAATTTAACATTTTTACACCCCAACAAAAAAAGGCTTAGAAAATCTAATTATGATTTTCTAAGTCTTTTCTATTGCGGATTTTCTGAATCTGAATAATAAATTGGTTCTGGAGAGTCGAAACTAGTTTGTTGCAACCAGTCCTTCAAATCTTCTCCGAGTTTTTTAGCCATTTGCGAAGAAACAGCAATTTGCTTTTTAGAAATATGATTAACGTGAACACCAGCAGTTATCGTACAGCTTCCTGGCAAAAATGGTTGAACTATTTTTGCAATCCGAACGGCTAAAACATCGTCTTTGTGGAATCGGCCGTCATGGCTCGGATAGCGGATCGTCTGGATTTCAGTGTCCTTTGTCAAAGTCGTCACTGTTCCAATATGAGGCGTATCACCACCAGTTACCGTTACAAATAAATCTTTACCGATTACAAATATTTCTAAATCCATTGTGTAATTTTCTTGTGTAACTGAGAATTTCATTAAATCCCCTCCCAACGACCGTCGGAATCATTTTCAATTCTTAAAGCATCTAATTCTTTCATTGTCTGATGATCAACTAAATCTTGAATGGTTTGTGGATGATTATAAAAAGCTGGAATAGGAGGAATCATTTGTACGCCCATTTTAGATAATTTAGTCATATTTTCCAAATGGATCGTATTTAATGGCGTTTCTCTGGGAACAATAATTAATTTACGTTGTTCTTTTAAGGTGACGTCAGCGGCACGAGAAATTAAATTATCACCGATACCAACGGCAATACTGGCAACAGTCTTCATACTAGCAGGTACGATTACCATCCCATCAGTCAAAAATGAACCACTGGCAATCGTTGCTCCTAAGTCACTATCACTGTAAAAATAATCTGCTAACTGCTTAATATCTGCTAGAGACATATCAGTTTCTAGTTGCAAATTCTTTTTAGCCCAAGCACTCATGACGACGTGTGTTTCTACGTTTTCAATTTGACTTAATTTCTTCATCAAATCAATTGCGTAAATCGTACCTGAAGCACCAGTAATTCCGATGACAATTTTTTTCTTACGTGCCATATCAACACTTCCTTAATCTAAATATTTCTTCCAGTCTTTCACTTCTTTAAACGAAGCTCTGATGAATTGATCTTTCATATCAAATGGAACTGTCCCATCGATAATAGTCTTAGAACTCATCCCACGAACACGAATTGACTTAGGATCATATTCTGGTCTTTCTGAAGGATCGAGTGGATGATTACGCATTCCTGGTAGAACCATGATATCTTTATCACCTTGGAAACGAGTATTCATCGTCCAAACAACGTCGTTCATGTCAAAGATATCAACATCTTCATCTACTAAGAAGACCGTCTTCAATTCCTTAAAAGCTGATAAAGCTAAGATAGCAGCTTGTCTTTGAATACCTTCATCTGCTTCGTTATCCTTGTGGATTTGCATGATAGTCATCAATTTACCACCACCTGCAGGAGGATTGTAAACATTAACAACTTTTCCAGGAATAGCCTTATCAACTAATTCAAGGATACTTGCTTCAGTAGGAATACCAGCCATTGAAACGTGTTCTTCACTAGGTCCAATTGTTGTTTGCATAATTGGATTGTCTTTTCTGTGAGTAATGGCCTTGACCTTAACAACATTAACAGCTGGGTTAGCATCACCATTGTAACCAGGAAATTCTGGCATGGCTTTACCAGTATGAGTGTTGATATCTTCTTGCATCGTTTGATTAGGCATGATTTCAGCTTCAACGACGTATTCAGCACGTGCAATTGCTTTTTCATCAACTGATGTAGCGTTAACTAATTGTACTGGTTGATTACGCAAAGCCCCGGCAATATTCAATTCATCATAGCCAAGTGGTGTTGTAGGTGGTTCAAATGTTGCACCAATAGTAATAGCAGGATCCAAACCAATATTAATTGTAATTGGCATTGGTTTATCTAATTTTTCAAATTGCTTTTGGAAATGACCAATATGACGACCACCAGGCATAATGTACATACCGATAGTATCTTTATCTTCCAAAACCATACGGTGAATTGTAACATCAGTCATGGTTTTGTCTGGATCTGAACCTAACACTAGACCCATTGTGATATAAGGACCAGCATCATATTCAGTATTAGTTGGAGCTGGCAAAATCTTTCTAATATCGAAATCCTTATCAGTTACTTTGTGAACTACTTCTTGAACTGGAGCTTTGTCAGAATCCACCATTTCTGGAGCTACAGGATGTTCGACTGAATCCTTCAACAAACGTCCTAAAGTTTTGTAATCGTGGTGTAAAATCATTCCGTCACGTTTACGACTAGCCATTGCACCAATCAAAACACGTGTATTAGGAAATCCTTTCACATTGTTGAACATCATAGCAGGTCCTTCTTGAGTTGGACGCTTAACTGTTCCACCGGCACCGATATAACGGTAAACTCCGGATAGTTCAGCATCGGGATCGACCTCAACATCAGTTTCGTGATATTGACCAGGTTGCTGTTTGAGTTCATCAATAACTCTTCTTAAATCATATGGTTGCTCTGACATAAAATTGCCTCCTCTTTTTCTTAACACGATAATTATAGGGTCTGTATATACTTGGAACAATTCAAGTTATCTAGGTATACATTCCAAAATGGAATAAGTCTAGCCTTCAGCACACACCTTGTCTATCCAAGTGAATAAATCCCGTAAATCGTAATCTCCACTGTGTGGCGTATCCCAAGGCATAGCAAAATCAACTTTGTGACCAGTATTTTTCAAACTAGTTGCTAGAATAATAGGAATGGCAAAAGAAGTATCTCGATCACTTGCTCCATGACGAATCCGCCAATATTTAGCACTATCTTTATTATCCAAATATTGCAATGGATTAATCGCTTGAACGAGTTTTTGATCAGCTAATTTTGATGGAACTTTTGAGTGTTCTTGAGCAAATTTTGTAAAATGTTGACTATCGATTTTTTCAGTTCCAAACAAATTAGGTTCCGGATTATCCATCTTCAAATCATCAAAAGCCGGTGTACTCTTCATACGAGTAATAAAACTTAAATATTTTGACCAATTGATGTCTTTTACCACATCATTTTCAATAATTACACCAGAATTAGAATCAACGGTTTGATTACTATCTAAAGCTTTTTGAGCAGATTGAATAATAAAATTCTTAACGTAATTTAAAAATGAACCTTGACCATTATCATCTAAACTTAATTTTTGATTGTTGTTGTCTTGTAATTGCAAACTATTCAAATAATCGATAAATTGATGTTTCAATTCTTTTGACAATACAATTTGCTCGTCGTTCAACTTACCAGTCTCTATTTTGCCAGTACCATAATTCAGCTTTGACCAATCATTGATTCCATTAAATTGCCATTCATAGGCACTATCGGCATGTTCTAGGTTATGAATTGGACAATAACAACTGGCAGCAAAAATGGCATCTGATTCATCAGCGGCACCCAACTCTTGAAGATATTTATCAAAGAAAGGTTCATTACCTGATGTTCCCGTTAATGCCGAAGTAGCACCACCAGCACTAGTTCCGTTAGTGATAATTCGATCGACGTTACCCGGAAGCAATTCACTATTATGACGAATGAATCTAATAGCGGCCTTCATATCAACAATAAATGCCGGAGCCTTGCCAACATATTTACTATCCTCTATAATCGTACGACCTCTTAACCCAGCAGAAACTACTACATATCCATGTTCCAAGGCAGCAATTATTGTCTTACTACTATTCGGTTGACTAGTATTACCTGGATAATCTCTTGGACCTGGCATGTAGCCACCAACTGTATTAGGCATAAAAATAGGTGCCGTTTGGGCATTATACCCGTTGATACTTCCTCCATGAAAATAAGCTAATGGTGCAAAAATATTTAACTTTTGAATATCAGCTACTGGTTTTTCAACATAAACGATATCTTTAAAAGTACGATATCTTATTCCATAATTACCAGTCGTTAACGTTTCATCCTCAAAATTATTAATATTTATTTTTAACACATTCATTTCCTTTCTGAATTCGTTTACAAAGTAATCTTAAGGTACATCAAAAAAATCAGCAAATAAAAAAAGCCTAATGATGATTTCTCATCACTAAGCTTGTCCCATTGAGCCAATTGCAACTACTAAAGCAATCACCCAAATAATTATCAAATAACCGTAAAAAAGTTTATCCCGTAATGGCACTGGTCGAATATTTCGAAATGAATTAGCAATTGCTTCAATAAACACTGCCACTGGAATATAAGCACTCAGCCCAGCTACCCCAATGACAAATAAATTCACCCAGACGCCATTGACAGATTTAAGATACAAACTATAAATAAAAATCGCTATCAAAACAAAACTAGGAACTATCTCAATAGTGCGACGTATTTTCATTTTTTATCCCCATTCACTTTTTTCTTCTTCTTTGGCAAATTCAATTCAAACAACAATGGATTAGAATCCGGTGCAATCCTCATGCACAATTCTTCTTGTGCTCGAGTAACTCCAACATACAATAATCGTCTTTCTTCTTCAATAAATTCTGAGTAGTTTTTAACTTCCTGATAAAAATTATGAAACATCGTCGTTTCTTTTTTCTTATCTAAGGTTGCTTTTAAATTAATCGGATTAAAAGCATTATTCTTCCAAAAATCTTGATAATCAGTAATCCTCGTGGCTCCCAAAGCAGTGCCCAAGTATTCATAACTCTTGTTGTAGATCAGAATCCACTTTTTAGTAAATTGCTCAAAAGTCATATCTGGTGGGAACCATTCGTTGATCGACAAACCTGGTTTTTCAACTTCCTTATTCGTCAAACCATACAAATAAACGTACTTGAACTCTAATCCCTTAGCTTGATGCAATGACAAGAATTGAATGTGATGCTCCTGTTTATTTCTTTCCACCTGACTCGATAAAATTGCTTTTTTTTGCTCTTCATCGAAAAAGAAATCATCAATGCTGTGATAAGTTTCTAATTCTTCTTCCAAGTAATTTTTAATTTCATTGACTTCAGACTTAGCCATAAACTTCTTTTGAATCATATAGTCAAAATATTTATCTGTTAATTTGATAGCTGCTTGTAACAAATCTTTGATCAAAGCTTTCGAAATTTTTTCTTGGCTCTCTTTGTTATCAGCTTGTTCCATCCTTTGTTTGAAACGCTTGATGCTGTTGAAATAAATCTGAACTCGTTCATCGGTTCTTTTCAAGGGAGTATTGAATTCAGCATTGTAACTTTCCGCTGCCAATAAATATTTACTTAACTTACGAAATTTATCATCAGCTCGAGCTTCAACTTTCTGCGTATGATTCTTATATTTACTGAAGCCAATCCGATTCGATTGTTCAGAAAAATACTTATACTCATCTTTCCAGAGAGCCTTCATCAATTCAGTAATAATTCTATAAATTAAATTATTCTGCAAAATAGCACTAGCATTATTAATATCAGCATAGATTTTTTTATTAGCCAACCAATCGGCGAGCAACATTCGTGATGAATTATAGCGAACTAAAATGGCAATATCGTCATTATCAATATCAGGGTCATTGATTTGTTTGACCAAATGTTTGAGCATCTTAGATTTGCGACTGAAACCAGATTTCTTGCTACTATAGAGCACAAAGTCACCAACACCAGTTCTTCCTGAAAGCAAATCTTTATTCAAACGAACGTGATTTTCTTTAATCAAGGGAATAACTTTTTGAAGAATTTTTTCGCCAGTTCGATAATTAGTCGAAAGGTTTTTCTTTTGAGCATTAGGCAAGAGTTTTTTGTAGTTCAAAATAAACTTCGGATTACTGCCACGAAAAGCATAAATACTTTGGTCATCATCCCCAATAACGATTAAATGTTGCATCGTTTCTGGGCTAAGTAATTTGGAAATAATTTTCCACTGCAAGTTGTCGATATCTTGGAACTCATCAATAACCGCAATTTTATAACGAGACATGATACGTTGATAAAACTGCAAATGATTGGGGTCTTCCATACTTTTCAACAGCAACATCTTCATATCATTAAAATCAATATAGCCATTTTGACGTTTTAATTCTTGATATTTTGTCATTACATCGACGTAATCATAATAAAAATTGTCATCGTGAGTTTGACGTGAAAATTGTGACATTTCCTTGATTGATTCATCGACCGTCTTATTAGTTGGTAAAATTCCGTCAGTAGTCAAATCCTGATTGATCAAATATTCATTGAGATTAAACATTTGTTCTAGCATTTCTGACTTAGTAATCACTGTACTGGGGTGTTTGATCGTATCAGACAACTCTCGAGTGAATAAACGATAACTCGTTAAAACCCGTGCCTGTTGATACTCTTGATTTTGACGTAATAATTGATAAAACAAAGCATGAAAAGTCGTGAAATTAGGACGACCGTCTAATAATTCTAATCCCGTTTCACTCAATTCATTCACAAATTTATTGTATCTATCACCCATATCAACTCGTGATTTATGAGAAAAAGTAATTCCTAAAATTTCATCTGGGTCGGCATTACCTTTAGCAATGGCAATCAAAGCCATCAAGATAAAAATCGTTGTTTTACCAGCTCCAGCACAAGCATTAACTAGTAGTGGCTTGGTAAAATCATTTTCCAAAATAGCAATTTGTTCATCGGAGAACTTCATATTAAGACCTGACTCCATCAGATCGATTATTTGTTTCGTTGATAAATCTTGAATATCCTTATCCCCCAATATCTTTCATGTGCATTTTGACATATTTCCAAAACATATTATTAGCACTCGAATGTTGACCTTTAACTCTAACAAAACATAATTTATTGGCAATATTAGTCGTTAACGGCACCATCTTAAAGTCTTGGCTATCAAAATTCTCTGCAGTTTTTTTCATCATTAAAGAAATACCCATATTATTTTGAACCATCTGCATGATCAAATCAACACGTGTACCTTGGTAACTAATATCTGATTTGAACCCTGCCATCTGACATAATTTCATAACTGGTTCATAAAGATTCGTTGATGGTCCCAATATTAAAAAACGCTCTTTTTTCAGCTTCTTTAGATCCAAAACTTCTTTATCAGCAAAGGGATGATTCTTTGGCAAGACGGCAACGAAATCATCATCTTCCATCTCAATATATTCCAAATCAGAATCATCAAAATCAAACATCCGTGCAAAAATGATTTCACAGCGACCCGATTTTAAAGAAGTTACTAAGTTATAACTTTCTTCCTCTTTCAATTGCATATGAACTTCGGGATGTTGCTGCAAGAATTTCGTAATCAAATTAAAGCTGACGTAACTAGGCATTGTCGGAATAGTATGCATTTCGATTGTTAAATTCTTAGCATCCTGAAAATCTGCCAATTTAATCGCCATTTCACTGTATTTACTAAGGATTTCATTGGCATAGGGCAAAACGATCTCACCTTGTTGAGTCAATTCAATTTTTCGATGGGCCCGTTTAAACAATGGCACATCTAACTCTTTTTCAAGAGCTAAAATCTGCTTAGAAATATTTCCTTGGGTAGTGAACAAGTTATTAGCTGTGTCAGTATAATTTAATGTTTTGGATAAATCTACAAAAATCTGCAGCTTGTGCAAATCCATTCCTGACACCTCCTATTCCATTTTAGAATACTATATCATAGTTTTTGAATTGTTTATTCATCCTACCAATTCTAAAGTTGAACATAGTTCTTATTTGAAAGGGGTATTACGATTATGCCAACTGGCGTTATTATTAATGCGGCCTCCGTACTATTTGGCGGTCTGCTCGGTGGCTTTTTGGGTGATAAATTTAGTGAACAATTCAAAAAAGATATCACACTAATTTTTGGTGTTTGTTCCATGGGTATGGGAATTTATTCCATCGCACCAATGAAATACATGCCCGCAGTTATTTTTGCATTAGTTATCGGTACCGGTATCGGTCTTTGGATGCACTTGGGTAAATGGATCGACAAAGGCGCTATGGAAATGCAAAAACCGATTTCTAAATTTTTCCCAAATAACAATTCTGATATGTCACAAGAAGAATTTATCAACACTTTAGTAACAGTTATTGTGCTTTTCTGTGCTAGTGGTACTGGTATTTACGGAAGTTTGGACAATGGTATGACTGGTGACACAACTATCTTAATTTCTAAATCAGTGCTTGATTTCTTTACCGCAGCAATCTTTGCTTGCAACCTAGGATACGTTGTTTCTATTATTGCTATACCACAATTTATTTTGTTCTATATTTTATTCTTGCTTGCAAGATTTATTTTCCCATTAACAACTCCTAATATGATTTTAGACTTCAAAGCTTGCGGTGGTTTCTTGATGCTGGCAACTGGCTTTAGAATGGTCAAATTAAAGATGTTCCCAATAGCTGATATGATTCCGGCAATGGTAATTATTATGCCATTAAGTTGGATTTGGGCTAACTGGTTCTTACCACTACTCTAATACTTACAACCGATTACATAAGTCGGTTGTTTTTTTATTCTGGTCGTGTATCATTTTTACTGACGAAACAAATAGGAGGAAATAATTTGGCTGAAATAAAATTAGTTGCAACCGATATTGATGGAACTTTGTTCGATGATGACAAGAATTATGATATAAAACGTTTGAATGATTATATCAATAAACTTCATCAAAAAAATATTTTATTTACTGTGGCAAGTGGCAATAATTACGATCATTTAAGAAGAATTTTCGAAAAAACTCCTGATATTGATTTGTTCATTGCTGAAAATGGTGCTCAAATAGTTGAAGCGGGAAAAACTATCTTCGAACATCCCATGCCAAAGGCGCTAGTTCACGACATGATTAAATCTTTAAACAGTGAATTAGATTTAAAATCATTGTCAATTTCTGGTAAAAAAGCTACTTACGCTGAAAGTAAGAAAGATTTGCCACTCTATCACATGAAAAATCTCAGAATTGTTCCTGATTTATTCCAAGTTGATGACACCTTCTTCAAATTCAATATCCAATTAAAACATGATGATTTAACCCAAGCTATCGACTTTTTAAACGAACATTACGGACAAGAGGTCTATGCTGCTGTTAGTGGCTTTGGTAGTATCGACATCATGCGTAGCAACATTGATAAAGGCATTGCTTTGAATCATTTAAGTAAATTAAAAGACATTCCATTAACTGAAATCATGGCTTTTGGAGACAATCTTAATGATTTAGAAATGATTCAAGAAGTTGGCCTCGGCGTCGCTATGAAAAATGCCAAACCAGAAATATTACAAGTTTCTGACTTAGTTACGGAAACCGACAACAATCACAATGGTGTTCTCAATACTTTGCAAACTTATTTTGAGTTGTAACAAAAAACTCGTTAGACTTTCATCTAACGAGCTTTTTTATTCGGGTTTTTCCATAATTAACAACAAAATTAAGTAAACGATGATGCCTGGGAAAACTGGCGTCAATGATAAGGCTACATATAATATTCGACCAACAGCTGGATTCCAATCGAATTTTTCACAGAAGCCGGCTATGACACCACCTAACACTTGATTATCTTTAGATCTTCTAACTGAAATATGCATTACTTTCACCTCAACAGATTAATCCGGATTTTCCATCAACATCCAGAGAACTAAATAAGCGATAATACCTGGGAATGGCGTTAAACTAACAATTACCCACAAAACTCTAGCAATCGCTGGATTCCATTGAAAGTGCTCTGATAATCCACCAATTACCCCTGCAAAAACTTTGTTACTGTAAGAACGTTTAATTGGAATATGCATGTTTACTTCCCCCTTTATCTTTATCTAATATATTAATCTATTCCTCTAAATAATTACATTTATAATACTTACAATTGACTTACAAATTTGTCACATATTTTAGAAGTCTTGAAAGATTTGTTCATTGTACAACTCACTGAATAAATCCTTACGACGATGGGCTTCAAGACGTTCGTCATCATCATGAGCTTCTTGAGCTAGTCGAGCCATCAAGAAATAACAATTAGCTAACATATAATGGGAATTATGTTTGGCAATGAAAGTAATTCCATCTACCAAATAAGCGGTTGAATTTTGATAATCGTTCAGCTTGAAATAAATCAGTGCAGCCAAATAATATAAAATATTTTGGTTTTCATCATAGTTGTAATCATCCCAATTACGAAAAGCCAAATCAATATTATCCACTGCTGCTGTGCGTTTATTCTTTAATGAATAAATATAACCCATGGCTAAATATGCCAAACGTGAGATTGTGTCCAAGTGTAGGTGATTAACTTCTGTCAACGATGACTTAAATGATCTCACTGCTTCATCAACCGCATTAGTTTGCAATTGAGCTACACCTAAATAATAGTAATAAACCTGCATTTGCTTAGCAGTTTGCAAGTTATCCAACACCTCAGGCTTTTGTAAAAATTCAAGTATTTGTTGATACTGATGTTGATTGCAGAGTTCATCAATAGTTTCATTAAATTCAGCTTTATCACTAATGGCAAAATTATTAGCCAAACTGATTTCTCCTAAATCGACCCCCAAACGATTAGCTAAATTAATTAATAAATTTGCATTTGGTACGTAGACATCATTTTCGATTGCTGACAACATTGATTGCGCACAAATCCCATCAGCTAATTCTTTTTGAGTTAAGCCTTTTTCTTTTCGTAACTCTTTCAAGACACTCCCTAAATTTTTCATATTATCCCTGATTTCTCTCTTGTATACTACCTTTATTCTAAAGGAAAACCGGAATAAAAACATACAAAAAGGAACTGCTTTCAAAAACAGTTCCTTTTTTATTATTGTAAAATTTTATAAGTCCAAGCTGGACTTTCATAGCCATGGAATTGCTTTTTAATAACATTAGCAACTTCCTTGGTGTGATAGGCCTTCACAATTTTTTTGAAGGTAGGATTATCTTTATCCTTTGCATTTGTGGAAAGAATGTTTACATAAGGCTTAGACTTAGCAGTTATTTTCTCTCGATAAATTGCATCTTTAGGATTCAACTTGGCGTCACTAGCAACACCACTGTTGACACAGGCAGCTGTAACATCATCGAGTGACTTAGCGGTTTGTCCAGCATCGAGCGATGAAATTTTAATTCCAACATTGTATTTTTTAATATCTCTTAAGTTAGGAATCTTGCTATTATCTAATTCAATTAAACCGGCACTTTCCAATAATTGTAAGGCCCGGCCTTCATTAGTAACATCATTAGGTATAGCTACTTTATCACCCTTTTTAAGTTGACTCAACTTAGTGATTTTCTTAGAAAAAAGTGACATTGGTGCAATAACGGTGGTTCCCAAAGTAACAATATTAGTCTTGTGTTTTTTGTTCCAATCAGATTGGAAAGTATAAGTCTGAAAATCATTCATATCAATCTCACCATTAGCTAATGCGGTATTGGGTTGACTGTAATCTGAGAATTGCACAATTTTAATGTTAATTCCCTCTTTTTTGACGATTTCTTTGACCTTTTCAAGTGCCGGATCATTGGCACCTGTAATTCCAACCTTGACGGTCTTACTACTTGACTGATTGCCCCCACAACCAGCTAAAATGAACAAACTAAGTGTGGTAATGAATATTAACAATATTCCCTTAATTCGGTTCTTTAGCATGATTTTCCTCCTCAAATTTGAAAAGGCATCCCCCTTGCTTAATAGAAATGCCTTCTTATGGCAAAACAATTAAAGCAAAAACTATTCTATTGTAAAATCTTGTAATTCCAAGCTGGTAGTTCATAACCGTTATAGTCTTTTTTGATTTCTTTAGCAATATCTTTTGAGTGATAAGCTTTAACGATCTTCTTGTAAGTCTTATTATTCTTGTCCTTCTTATTAGCAGAAATAATATTGACATAAGGCTTAGACTTAGCAGTTACTTTTTCTTGATAAATTGCTTTCTTACGATTCAATTTAGCATCGTTGGCAACACCACTATTAACAACTGCAGCGGTCATTTCATCTAATGATTTAGCAGTTTGCGCAGCATCAAGAGCTGAAATCTTTAAATCTAATTTATTTTCAGTGATATCTTTCAAATTAGGAATCTTGCTGTTATCCAATTTAATTAAGCCGGCACTTTCCAATAATTGTAAAGCACGACCTTCATTAGTGGCATCGTTTGGAACAGCGATCTTAGATCCTTCTTTAATTTGATCAACGCTTGTTACTTTTTTAGAAAAGAGTGACATTGGTGCAATAACGGTTGAACCGATTGAAACGATATTACTGTGGTGTTTCTTGTTCCAATCATTTTGGAAAGTTACCGTTTGAAAAGCATTTAAATCAATTTCACCTTGTTGTAAAGCAGTATTTGGTTGATTATAATCGGAAAATTCAACAATTTTAATGTTGATACCTTCTTTTTTAACTTTTTTAGCTACAGCATCTAAAGTTCTGTGGTCGGAATCCGTAACACCGATTTTAACTGTCTTTTCCCCATTGCCACTAGCCTGTGAATTCCCACAAGCGGCCAACAAGAATAAACTAAATGTAGCAACAACTAACAAAAATAATCCCTTAAGTTTTTTCATAGATATCTCTCCTTCTCAACTAAAAAAGCGCTCCTATCAAAGGTCATCCCTTAGATAGAAACGCTATTTGGCGTGGTACCATTCTATTTCAAAAGTAAATTCACACTTACTTTTCTCAACAACATGTATTGCACATGTCAGTATTTTAATGGGTACTAGCCATCATTCCTTGATTATTCGGGAATGCCAATCACGAGTCATTTTTCATCTATTAATTTGATCTCTTCACAGCTACCGAGACTTTCTGAACAAATTGTGGTAAATAGACTACTTTTTCGTTCATTTTGTTATTAATGTTCTAATTTACGTACTGCGAAATCACCGATTCCTTGAATTACAAAAACAAGGACTAGGATGAATAACATAGATACGATAGTAACATCATTTTCAAATCGTTGATAACCAACGGAAATGGCCATGTTACCTAGACCACCACCACCAACGGCACCAGCCATGGCAGTTAATCCAATCAAACTGATAATTGTTAGAGTACCAGAACGGATTAATTCTGGAAGTCCTTCACGTAAATAAACTCGGAAGATGATCTTCATTGGTGAAAGTCCGATTGCTTCAGCGGCTTCGATAACACCAGGATCAACTTCAACTAAAGCTAATTGCACTTGTCTGGCAAAGAATGGTGCAGTACCTACGACTAACGGAACTAAAGCTCCAGTAGGTCCAATTGTTTGTCCAACAACTAGCTTAGTAAATGGTCCAATAACAGCTAGTAAGATAATGAAAGGAATTGATCTGAATAGGTTAACTAGTTTGTCTAAGCAAGTATAGAAAGCTTTATGTGGTGTGATACCATCTTCTGCTGTGACAACTAGTAAAATTCCTAAGATAATTCCGATGATTCCAGCAAATAAGGCACTGACAAAAGTCATATATAATGTTTGCCAAATTGCAACTACGAAACCATTGTCACCTTCCCAATTGGCGACGACGTTTGGTAAAAATTTATTAACTAAATCTGCCATAAATTATTTGCCTTCTTTCTCTAAACTAATTTCTTTAACATTTACGTTCAAGCTATTCAAATACTTGATAGCTTCTTCAACCTTTTGATCTTCACCAGTTAAAGCAAAGAGCATGATACCAACAGTTGTATTTTGCAATCTTTCGATATTACTGAACAAAATATTAGCTTCAACTTCAAAACGCTTATAAAGTTCAACTACGATTGGTTCATTAGTAGAATCACCGATGTAATTAAGTTCAATCAAACGACCAGATAACTTATCGACAATACCGCTCTCTCTAATTTCATCAAGAACTGAACCGATATGAGTTGAGGTATTAACAAAGTCCTTAGTAAGTTTTTCCTTAGGTTGACCAAAGATTGTCAACAAACTACCTTCTTCGATCAATTGACCGTTTTCCATGACGGCAACACGATTACAAATTTGTTTGATAGCATCCATTTCGTGAGTAATGATAACGATTGTGATACCTAGTTCCTTATTCAAACGACCCAGCAAGTTCAAAATTTCAGTAGTCGTCTTAGGATCTAGGGCACTGGTTGCTTCATCAGAAATCAAAATCTCTGGATCTGAAGCCAAAGCACGGGCAATCGCAACACGTTGTTTTTGACCACCAGATAATTGTGACGGATAGTTATGAGCACGGTCACTCAAACCAACAATATCTAGTAAGTGATCAATTTTCTTCTTGCGTTCTGCTTTACTCAATCCTGAATCTCTCAATGGAAAATCAACATTTCCATAGACTGTCAGAGAATTCATTAGATTAAAGTGTTGGAAAATCATTCCAATATTACGACGTGCTTTACGTAAATCTTTTTGACTTAGTTTGAGCATATCTTGGTTGTTAACGATCACTGAACCGGAAGTTGGTTGTTGCAATAAATTAATTACACGAACCAACGTACTTTTACCGGCACCAGAGTAACCAATAACACCAAAGACGTCACCTTTTTGAACATCAATTGAAACATTTTTAACGGCTTCAATTGTTTTACCTTCATTGTGGAAAGTAACGTCAATATCTTTTAGCTGAATTATCCCATTTTGTTCTGCCATTTATTTACTACTCCCTTAATTTACCCAAGAATTGATTAAAGAAATCAATGAAATCTAAGTAATCTTGAATCCGAATATTTTCGTTTGGTGCATGATTGCCAGCTTTTGAATAGCTAACTCCAGTTGAAACGATTGAAGCTTTTGTATAGTGGTTGACTAGGTTCATTGGACCAGTACCAGGACTTGATGGCAAAGCTTCTACTTTATCTTCTCCGCCGAAGAAATCTTTGGCTGTATCAATCAATTTATTAACGATTGGACTATCTAAATCCCAACGATAACCCTTTTCGCCTAATAAATACTTAACTTTAATATCTTTAAATCCTTGATCATTCAAATACTTGGTTAATTTATCGAATAAATCATGTGGATCTTGATTTGGTACTAAGCGGAACTCTAATTTGGCTGTTGCAGCTTTAGGAGTAACGGTTTTAACACCTTGTCCTTCCCAACCACTGCTGATTCCTTCTATATTAATAGTAGGATTAAAAGTCAAATTGTAGTTAACTGACTTGTTCTTCAACAATGGAACTTGCAAATCCCATTTTGACTTCAAATCAGGATTAGTTGCTTTATTAACTAAATCAATTTCCTTTTGAGTTGGTTCTACAACATCGTCATAGAAACCAGGAATCTTAATGTCTCCATCTGGAGTTCTCAAAGCATTCAAAGCTTGAGCTAATCTCCAAGTAGCGGAATCAACTACTGCAGCAAATGATGAATGAAGATCAATGTTTGCGGAAGTGGCTTCAAGTTCAAAACATAGGACACCTTTATTTCCACCAGTGAAATTAAATTGTTCCCTTTCGTTTTTGTAGCCTGATTCCCAAATTACCAAATCAGCCGATAACTTGTCGGAATATTTTTTCAAATAATCTTCCAAATGACGACTAGCAACTTCTTCTTGTCCTTCAACTAAGAATTTAATGTTGCAAGGTAGGTCGCCGTGTTCTTGACGATAAATCTTTAAAGCTGTGATACGACTGATTAAGTCAGCCTTACAATCGGAAACTCCACGTCCGATAAACTTATCATCCGTCACTTTTAATTTGAAAGGATCTGAATTCCAAAGCTCAAGTGGTTCTGCTGGTTGTACATCATAGTGATTGTAAATCAGGATGGTAGTATCACTTGGCTTTTTAGGTTTAATTTCCGCAAAGACGACAGGGGATTCAAACTCGTCCCAAACTGTAGCATCGGCTCCGAAATCTTGTAGTAGATTTTTGAGGAATTCGGCTGTCTCAGGGATAGATTGATTCTTTGCTGAAACAGATGGCAGTGCGATATATTTCTCTAAATCTTCAATCGAATTCTGAATTAATGGATCTGATAATTTTGACATTAGAAAACCTCCTCATATTTTTAACGTCTGATTATAATTTTGCGTTCCAGGCTGGAATTTCGTTTCCGCCGTAAACTTTCTTGATAGCTTTTTCAACATCTTTTGTTTGGAAAGCTTTAACAACCTTCTTGTAAGTCTTGTTGTTCTTGTCTTTCTTTTGAGCAACGATGATATTGATCCAAGGAATTGAGTTCTTGTTGATTTTTTCTGTTACAACAGCTTTCTTAGGATTCAATTTAGCATCATTAGCAACGTTACCATTAACGATTGAAGCAGTAACATCATCCATGACACGAGCTGTTTGGGCTGCATCAACAGTTGTAAATTTCAAGTTCAATTTGTTTTCT
Source organism: Companilactobacillus pabuli (assembly GCF_014058425.1). Classification (NCBI taxonomy): domain Bacteria; kingdom Bacillati; phylum Bacillota; class Bacilli; order Lactobacillales; family Lactobacillaceae; genus Companilactobacillus; species Companilactobacillus pabuli. The sequence continues at coordinate 612,096 of NZ_CP049366.1, read as the reverse complement.
TTAATATCTTTAGTTGATGGCAATGTCTTGCTATCATCTAGTTTTAAAATACCGTTATATTCTAGTAGTTGTAGTGCACGAGCTTCATTTGAAGCATCATTTGGAATAGCAATTTTATCGCCGTTCTTTAATTGACTAAGCTTTGTGATCTTCTTTGAGTAAAGAGCCATTGGTTGAATAACTGTTTTACCAATTGAAACTAAATCTGTTTTGTGTGCTTTGTTCCATGAATTTAGGAAATCAGTATGTTGATAAGCGTTGATATCAACTTCTCCTTGGTTCAAAGCTGTATTTGGTTGATTGTAATCACTGAAAGTCTTGATTTGAAGATCAATTCCTTCACTCTTAACATTCTTCTTAACTACCTTCCAAATTTCTTCATCAGAAGGATTGATACCAACCTTCACTGTTTTGTCGCTGCTTTGTTTTCCACAACCAGCTAGTACAAAAATAAACAATGCTGTGAAGGCTAATAAGATAACCTTGCTAAACTTCTTAAATTTACTCATATTTCTCTCCCACCTTAACTAATACTTAATCAACTGAAAATATCTATAGAAACAAAAAAGCCACTTCTAACTAAACCCACTGGGTTCAATGTTAGAAGCGGCTTTCCGCGGTACCATTCTAATTCGGAATAAATTTACACTTATCCCCTTAACAACGTACAAAAATTCTATACGCGTGTACTGTAAAGGGTACCAACCATTGCATCTTTATCCGAAGATTCAGCGCACCAATCACGGGTCATTTTCATTCAAGTCGTTGTCCTCATCTCAGCAATTAGAGGCTTTCTGTACTAACGAGGTTGAATTACTTCCCCCGATCAAATTGTTTAATAAATATCTCTTTGTTAATCGTTGGCTAAATAATACAATCTAATTTTTGAAATGTCAATCAATAAAAATAAGTTTTTTCAGTTAGTTTTCTAATTTTTAAATTTTATGCCAAACGTCATTTATAACAAAAAATCCATTTAAAGCCATTAACATCAACAGTTAACTAGACTTGCCGTTATGCATTTTATAACGTTAAAACAATATATTTTTAGAAATAAAAAGTTTAAAAATTTATTTTCATTTACCATTTTACATTAAAAAATTAATTTTTTACTAATAAAAAAATCCCCTAAATTAATAGGAGATTTTCTTTGCAATTGTCTGGTACATGCCTATGATAACACTTCAACAGAGGCTGTGGTTACACCATATGAAGGAATTGATGAACTTGGCATAGCGACATCTAATTGTTGTGAGTTACTGTTGGCAAATGTTCCTGTATCATTAACAGTTCTATAGAGTACTGTTCCATCAGCTAAAGTAATCTTTAATTGTGTTCCCTTAGGGAAGACTGATAGATTAGCGGCAACACCACTATAACCCATGTTAGAACCTAGAACTGAAGGATCATAGAATGAAATCTTGAATGTTCCTTGTGAAGTACCAGTTGTACTTGTTGATTGTGTTGAATTTGTATTTGTATCTGTTGATTGTGAAGTTGTATCTGTAGCTGCTTGTGTAGTTGCAGTTTGTGATTGTGTTTGTTGTGAAGCATCAGTTGCTTGAGCTGATGTATCTGTTGTTGTATCTGTATCTGTATTTGTTGTAGCAGTTGTATCGGTTGTAGTTGTAGCACCAGGTAGAGTAATTGTTTCACCTGGGAAGATCAAGTCAAATCCGCCAACTTCACGTCCGTTAGCTTGTTCTAGAGCAGAAATACTAATTCCATTAGCTTCTGCAATACTCTTATAAGTATCACCCTTTTCAACTGTCACTGTGTTGTCTCCGTTATTTACGGCAGCTTGAACAGTGTTAGAAGTTGAAGCAAGAATTCCTGATAAAGCCATTGCACTTACTAAAGCGATAGATAAAACTTTTTTCATATATTAATTACATCCTTATATTTTAGATTATTGAGCTCTCTCAATTACTATGGTGCTATACTAACAGGTTTATATTACATGACAACAACCACAAAGTTACATTTTCAGCTGTTTATGTAATTTAAGTAATCTTAATGAAATATTGATATTTAAAGGTACTGAGTACTTTTATTGTCATGAAAATATATTCATGATATAGTTATATATATGAAGAATAAAAAACAAAGATTGTCCGCAAAACTACTAATAATGTTAGTTGCTTTGGAACTTATCGCAGTTAGTTTAAATATGTTCTTCGAGCCGCACAGTATAGCAGCCGGTGGAGCCACTGGAATTGCTATCTTGTTGCAAGCAGGATGGAAAATCCCAACATTCATCTCGGTTCTTGTCATAAATATTGTGATGTTAGTACTAGCTTACTTACATTTAGATCGTCAAACTACTATTAAACTAGCACTGGGAAGTTTTTTACTTCCATTAATGCTGTTCATTACGCCAGTAATTAATTTAATACCTAATAACCGAGTTATTTCTATAATAGTAGGAAGTATCATTTTTGGAATTGGTTTAGCAATTCTTTACGCACTTAATATGTCTAGCGGTGGGACTACAGTTCCGCCAATGATTATTCATAAAAACTTCGGTATTGAAAAATACATCAGTTTATTCATTATTGACGCCCTAGTTTGTTTAGGAAATTTAGCTTTAAGCGATTTAGTTTCCTTCTCACTAGCCGTCATGTCAGTGGGAATTTCCAGTTTGTCCATTAAGGGATTCGGATTCTTTCACAAAAAAATTGCACAATAAAAGGCGCACATATCAAAGCAGAAAGTGTTTTGACATATGCACCTTTTTTTATTTGAGATTTTGTTGTTCGAGGCTGATTACTTTATTATTGGCTATTTCAATTTTGATTGTCGCATCATAGGTAGGATCTGCTTCAGACAAATCTGATTCGTATATTAACGTCTTAATGCCGTTAGTATCAGAATAATCATCAGGATCTCCCAACACGTCTAAAACTCGATTATAGTTGTCTCCATTTTGAAGTTTATTGTAATCTTTTTTAGTCAAAAGCTGTTTTCGATCAATGTCTAATCCTTGAATCGACTTAGCAGAAGCCTTGCCCTTTTCAAAGGTCACTTGAATAACGATTGATTTGCCATTATCCATTTTGTCCCAGGTCAAATCAACTATTTGATTAGTATCATCAATTTGCTGAATCGATGTCGGCTGGCCGAGCAATTGGATAACTTCTTTTTTTGAATAGCCCGTCTTACCTGTTTTCAAGTCATTATATTTTTCGGATAAAGATAAATTTTTGACAGTTTTTTTAGTTTTCTTTTGGCTAACTACAGTTGAATCAGCTTTTCCTTGATAGAAAGAAAAGTTGGCAATATAAGTAG